>DAOQNB010000212.1:0-8045 GCA_035335845.1 Acidobacteriota bacterium
GTGACACTGATGAAAACGCTTCGGTCAATGCAACGATTCTGGACGCCAACCTCCAGCCAGTGAGCTTTTCAGATGTCATTGTGACACCGCGCCGGTTTACCACTTTTTCACCTCGGGTTGACTGGCAGGTAAATGACAAAACAACGCTGGTGGTTCGATACAACTTGAATAACAACTCCAGCCAGAATCAGGGAATCGGCAATTTTTCACTTGAAACCCGTGGCTTTGACACCACGAACCGAACCCACACCCTGAATTTTACCGCCACGACCATTTTTAGCCCGCAGGTTATCAATGAAGTCCGGCTGCAGATGACCCGACAATCCACCCGGTCGCTGGGTGATAATTCCCTGCCATCCATCAATGTTTCAGGGTCTTTTAATGGCGGCGGTGCCCAGGTTGGCGAAAATGAACGGTCCGAACAGCGGTTTGAATTTCAGGACTATGTGACGATTGCGCTCAATGCCCATTCGATCAAAACCGGAGTTCGGCTGCGGGGCATTCGTTCGTCAGATAGCAACACGGCCAATTTTGGTGGCGCCTACACATTTGCGGGTGATGTCAACCGGGACCCGGTAACCGGCCAACCCATTGGCGGCACAATTACCAGCCTCGAACAATACCGCCGGGTGCTGCTTGGGCTTCCGGGGTATCGTCCGTCGCAGTTCACGCTCAATGCCGGAGACCCGTTTGTTTCCGTCAATCAATATGATGCCGGGGCGTTTTTCCAGGACGAATGGCGGGTCCGTGACAACCTGACGCTTTCGATGGGGTTGCGCTATGAAGCCCAGACCAACCTGAGCGCCAAATACAATTTTGCTCCGCGAGTTGCGTTTGCCTATGCACCGCGCCAGGGGACAAACAGCAGCGGAAAAACGCTGGGAACGGTCATTCGTGGTGGATTCGGAATTTTCTACGACCGGTTTGACGAAAGCCTGACGCTCGGAACGCGTCGTCTGGACGGCAACCACGTCACTCAGTTTTTCACGACGCAACCTGACTTCTTCCCAAATATTCCCGACCCGTCGTTCCTCAATGCCCAGCAGCCAATCCGACGCCAGATTGCCGAAGGGTTAGAAGCCCCGTACATTATGCAGGCAGGAATTGGCATTGAGCAGCAACTTCCATTTAATTTGACGACGAGTGTCAACTACGTCTGGTCGCGTGGCATTCATCAACTTCGGTCACGCAACGTCAATGCGCCGCTTCCGGGGACATTTACAGGGATTCCCGGATCTGGAACCCGCCCGTTTGGTAACATTGGCGATATTTACCTGTATGAAGCGACGGGCCGCTCTGAAACCCATCAGATTCGAGTCGGTGTCAATCGCCGATTGGCCAATAATTTCTCGATTTTTTCAAATTACACCTGGACGAATGCCAAAAGCGACACCGAAGACGCCGGGGCATTTCCGGTCAGTAGCTATGACCTGAGCACTGAATGGGGACGCACCGGATTTGTCGCACCACACCAGTTGTTTATGGGCGGTTCGACCACGCTGCCCTGGGGAATCCGGCTCAATTCGTTTATCAACCTGCGTTCGGGCCGACCATTTAACATTACCCTTGGGCGAGATTTAAACGGAGACACGGTCTTTACCGAACGGCCTTCGTTTGCCCAACCTGGAACTCCGGGCAGCATCACGACGGACTTCGGAACATTTAGCCTCAATCCCAAACCTGGCGAAACCTTGATCCCACGCAATTATGGAGACGGTCCCGGCTTTGCCTCAGTCAATGTCAACCTGAGTAAGACTTTTAATCTGGGTGCCAAATCCAAAAATGAAACGGCTGGTGGCCAGACCGGTGAAACCAGAATTCCTGGCGGATTTGGCGGAATGGGCGGCGGCGGACGCGGCGGCGGATTTGGTGGTGGCGGTCCCCGTGGAGGTGGTCCCGGCGGTGGCTTTGGTGGTGATGGCGGCGGCGATACCCGCTATAGCCTGACGTTCTCGATTCGAGTTTCAAACTTGCTCAATCGGACCAATCTGAATAACTTTAGCGGATCACTGACTTCCCCGATCTTTGGGCTGGCGAATTCGGCCTCTGAGTCGCGGCGAATTGAAGCCCAGGTTCGGTTTCGATTTTAAAATACTGGGGCTGAGGGCTTGGGGCTAAGGGCTGAGGAATGAATAATTTGAGTTTGAGTTTATTCTTCAATCTGGCGATTTCCCCTGAACCCTGAACCCTGAACCCTGAACCCTGAACCCTACTATGGTCAAAATTGATTACCCCGTTACCCCAGCGATTCGGCTTTTGCGTGATAAGAAAATTGCGTTTGAACCTCACCTCTATGACTATGAGGAGCGTGGCGGAACCAAACATTCGGCTGAAGCACTTGGCGTAGACGAACACATCGTTGTCAAAACGCTGGTGCTTGAAAACGATGCTCGCAAGCCATTGATTGTGTTGATGCATGGCGATTGTGAAGTTTCAACCAAACAACTGGCCCGGATACTCGGTGTGAAGAGCATTTCTCCTTGTGATCCGGCAACGGCACAAAAGCATTCCGGCTATCTGGTCGGAGGCACCAGCCCGTTTGGTACCAAAGCCACCATGCCGGTGTATGTCGAACGAACCATTTTTTCGTTGCCGAAAATCTACCTCAACGGCGGCAAACGCGGCTTCTTGATTTCGATTGATCCGCAGGATCTGAAGAAAGTGCTTCCGGTCACCGAGGTCGAGGTTGCGATTTCATCCCGCTAGAGCTTTTCAGGAAATGGTTCAGAGTATCGTCTTTAGACGAGAGATTTTTTCTTCCCTCCCACCCAATACTCCTCACGCCTGAAGGCGTTACTCTGAACCCTGAACCCAAATGGTATTTTATGGCCCTTGATGCACGGTTTTTACGCGCTGAAGAATTTGGAATCCGGCTTGAACTGGTTGGGGGATTACCTCTGTGGGAGCCCTATCCGGTGTATAAGCACCAGAAAGCGATTGATCGGATTCGAGCTACAATTGAGCCAATTCCTGAGCTTGCTGATCCCCCAAGCTCAGCTTGTGCCTGTATTCATATCTCTGATGTGTATGTCAGTTTTTCGGACGGATCTCTGAAGCGCCCGGACATTGCCATTTTTTGCCGTGAACCTGATGAAGAGGACGAAGCCATCACGTTGATTCCAGAAGCCGTCATTGAAGTCATCAGCAAAGGGTATGAAGCCAAAGATTTAGACATTGGGCCCAAATTTTACCTTGCCAATGGGGTGAAAGATGTTGTCGTTTTGAATCCCTATTCTGGCGAAGTAACCCTTTTTACCACATCACAGACGCAGCACTTTGTCTCACCGGTGACACTGTCACTCCAATGTGGTTGCCGGTGTACGGTTTAACCTTTGATCATGAAAAAACCGGTTCTAATTCTGCTTGCTCTGGTGTTGATTACCGCCGGAGCAAGCTTTTTCTTTTCGCGTAAAAACATAAAAACTCAGAAAAGTTTTTCGGTTGATTGCCAAAAACCCCGTACTCAGGCAATTCCCCGGCTGATGCTCTGGGCCTGGGAACGCCCTGAAGACCTTCGGTTTCTTGATCCGACCCAGGCGGGTGTCGCCTATCTGGCGGCGACCTTGACCCTGACCGGTGATAGGGTTGCGGTTCGTCCGCGATTACAACCGCTCAAAGTTGCTCAAGGGGCCTATGTGATGACGGTGGTTCGGATTGAGGTCAGTCAAGATGACCGACCAACGTTGAGTGACCCCCAACGAACACAGGTTGTGGCTGAGATCTTGAAAGCGATGAAATCACCAAATGTCGCGGCGCTCCAGATTGATTTTGATGCCCGACAATCAGAAAGAGGGTTCTATCGTGCGCTGTTGACCGATGTGCGGGCCCAACTTCCTCAGACGATGCCGCTGGTGATGACGGCGCTGGCTTCGTGGTGTTTGTTTGATACCTGGACTGATGATTTACCGGTGGATGACGTCGTGCCGATGGTGTTTCGAATGGGCAAAGATACGGAAAACGTTGTGAAGTTCCTTGCATCCAACCAGGGCTTTCGGTCACAGTTGTGCGGATGCAGCGTTGGTATCGCCCTTGACGAACTTCGTCCGGAAATCCCAACCAACCGACGTGTATACGCATTTAATCTTCGCTCGTGGACGCCGCAACAATTCAAGTTTCTCTCAGAAAAGGTATTGCCATGAAATCCAAGCTTCAGGCTGTGTTTTTGTTGTGTCTTTTGGGAATTTCCCTGCTTGTTCTTCCACCGCAACCGGTTCGAGCGTGCGGTCCAGACTTTGGGACCGCTCGCTTTATCTTTACCAAACATCCTGATTTTCCGCTTCGACGCTTTGCCCGTGGTGAACTCAACGTCCTGCAACCAGCTTATGCCTGGTCGTATTTGATTGTCGCCTATCGCTATTTGAACGGCATCGGACTGGATGAGATTGAGCAGGAAGCCGTCATCGCCAAATGGGAGACCCGATTGGGTATCAGTCAGGAAAAGAAAAGCGATTACTGGCTCAACCAGTGGCTTGATGCCCGGAAGGCAGTTTCAAACGCTCCGGCCTCACCAAAAATTTCAGAATTTGTCAAAGAAGGTGACAGCTATTCAGCAGAAATCGCCATCACCGCCGAAGCCTTTCAGGTTGCCATTCGTACCCTCAACGACCGAATCAAACAGTTTGGCCCAACCAGCCCCCAGGTTCGCGAATGGCTCAAGGCACAGGATCAGGTGTTTCAGACCGCCAGCGGCGAACCGTCAATCCCTGAAGCACCAGCCGCCTCGCTTGACACAGTGATTAAAGCTGACCGGGCTTATCAAATTGCGGCGGCCAACTTTTATGCCAATGAACACGAACTGGCCGTCAAAGGCTTTGACGAGATCGCCAAAGATGGCAAATCGCCCTGGAAAACGATGGCTCCGTATCTCGCGATTCGGACACTAAACCGAAAATTCGAGAAACAGATTCAGACCACGCCCGAAGAACAGGCCAAACTCTTTGGAGACATCCGCGACCGGAGCGCCAAAGTGCTGGCAGACAAACAATTGAGCGAGTATCACGCCGCAACGCGACGCCTGCTGGCAGATGTTCAACTGGCCGAGATTGCCGCCAAATCTGGCTCAACTGAATCTGGCGCGCCAACTCCGGAACAAACCCAGGCTGAAGTGGCGGTCCTCGAACCCATTACCCTCGACTTAGCCAGAGACCTGGTGCGTCCGCATTCGGGGTCCAACATTGGGCGGAATTTGTGGAATTTTCCAAACCGACTGGATGAAATTATTGAAAAGACAACTGAATCCGGCAGTTTCTGGGATACGGTGGATTTTGATCGGGTCAATCGAAAATTTAAGACCCTGCCCGCCATTCGCCAGAAAGATGATTTGATTGATTGGATCCTTGTGTTTCAGACGATGGACGATGAAGCCAGAGACTACGCGATACAAACCTGGGAAAAGACCGGGAAACTGCACTGGCTCTGTGCTGCATTGACCAAAGCCACGGGAGATTCGCCAAAGCTGGCCAATCTGATTTCAGCCGCCGAACGAGTTCCAGCGGATTCACCAGCCTCCACCCTGACAACCTATCATCGCCTGCGGTTACTGGTTGAAACCGGGAAACTCGATGATGCCCGCAAAGGACTGGCTGAGTTTATAAAGACCAAAGGCAACAGGTTGACCCAATCTTCAGTCAATCTGTTTTCACAACTCCAGATGCATACGGCCACCAATCTGACCGAACTTGCCAAAAATCTCAGCCGTCACCCGGCGGGGATTACCAATTCGTTTGATTATTTCCAGTTGCCGGCTGATTTTTTAGAGGTCTATCCGGATTGGCCTGAATCTGAGCAAATCAAGAAAGAACGCCAGGAAGAAGAAACCCAGTTTCTCTTTGATGTTCAGGCCGCGCGCGTCCTCAATCAAGGGCTGCCGCTCAGTCAGCTTGGCGCCCTGCTTCAAGATACCGCACTCCCCAAAAATCTGCGTGGAAATCTGGCGCTGGCCGTTTGGGTCAAAGCCGGGTTGCTTGAAAACCGTGACGTCGCGACCCAGGCATCACTTGTGGTTGACAAGCTGGTGCCGGAACTCAAAGACATGACGTCTGCTTACCGGGCTGCCAATACCGCACCGGAAGCCAAATTTGCCCTGATTTTTGCGGTCTTACGCTTCCCTGGCCTGCGTCCGCATATTGTGAACGGCCTGGAACGCACGGAAACACTCGATACAATTGACAGTTACCGCGATAACTGGTGGTGCAATTTTGACGGTAAGCTTGAAGTTTCATCCGGAAACTTTGAGAAGTTCAACTACTATGACCCAGATCAGGAATATGGACCGGATGGCGAGCCGATCCCCAAACCAGAGCAACCGTTTGACCCGGCCAAGGTGTTCTTCCCACCAGCCTTTTTGACGGCTGAACAAAAGGAAGCAGCGTTCAAAGAATGGAAAACCCTGGTGGCGATTGGCACCGCCCCTAACTACCTCTGCCGCCAGACAATTGACTGGGCAAAGAAAAATCCGACCGATGCGCGGGTTCCCGAAGCGCTCCATCTGGCAGTCCGCACTACGCGGTTTGGCTGCACCAATGACACCACGACCAATCTTTCCAAAGAAGCCTTCCAGCTTCTGAAGAAAAAATACCCCACCGACCCCTGGGCACAGAAGACGAAGTACCATTATTAGGGCTGAAGACTTCGGGCTGAAAACTTCGGGCTGAAGACTTTGGGCTTGGGGTTTTTGAAGGGTGAAGGATGAGCAACTGTCCTTTATTAGGGCTTGGGGCTGAGGGCTGAGGGCTTGGGGTTTTTGAAGGGTGAAGGATGAGCAACTGTCCTTCATCCTTTTGCCCAAATTGAGATTTGAGGAGGGCGATTGACCCTGGAGTTATTTGCCCATGTAGCTAAAGGTGATTGGAGGGTTTGGTCATGATCTTAAAAATTACCTCAACTTCAAAAGTTCGAACTCTTCTGACATTTGGTCTGCTGGATGCCCTTTTTGTATGGTGTCTTTTTCTGATTCCAGTTTTGGTAGTGGCGTTCCTGAGTGGGCGGCACGTTTTAAGCGATCTTCCTCGCTTTCTTGAGATGTACTGGGCAATTGGCGCTCCACTGATGGTGCCGTTGGTGCTGTTTGGTGCCTGGCGTGGTGCCTTTGACGCAGTTCGGACAAAGTTTGGAACTCCATCACTCACACGAGTCACGGCTGAAGGATTTGTCTTGGGATTCTGTTATTGCCTCGGGGCGTGTGCCTTTGGATTGTTCCAGGCAGTGTACGCAGCCGGGACGATTTATGACGAGGTGGCAGCTCACCCCACTCATCCCTGGGCCTGGATTGGAGTTCTTGGAATTATGCTGCCCTTTTGTATCGCAAGCGGAATCCCTGGAAGTTGTTTCGGCGCCCTGATCCACATTTTTAATCAGACAGTTTTGAGAGGATTGGATGGGATATTCCATCGAAAAATTGAAGCGACCCTATGACTACAAAGTGCTGGTGGAGGCGTATGTCCGGACTCAGCGGAAAGATTATGTTCACCCGGACTTTGGTGACTATTACCAAAGCCTTTGTGCTGCCTTGGAAAAGCACTTTGAGATTTGCTTTTCACACACACATCTCTCTGGTTCCAACCGGGTGCTCTGGATATTGTTTGACTCAACGATGAGATCTTTGCTCCGAATTACAACTCCGTGGGATGGATTTCTTGAAGAAACCCTGATTGTCTCCACATTACAAAAAAGCGGAGACGCTGGAAAAAGAATAGACGAGGCCAGTCGAACCATCCTGCAAGCAACCAGAGAGAGCCGGCAGGCTCATTTGGAGATGTTGCACGAACTGTTCACCCTGATGTTTGGTAAAACCGATGTGAGTGTCACGTCTGAGCAACTTGCGCTGGCCGGGTTTGATGATTCACAAGAACCTGACATCAACGACTATTTTGATTATTTTTAAGCCTGTCACTTCTAGCTTCAAAGAACACTGGCATACTCCTGAAACCCTGAACCCTGTTTTTCAAACCCTGAACCCCGAACCCTGAACCCTGTTTTTCAAACCCTGAACCCTGGAACCCTGCCTTTCCAACCCTGAACCCTGTTTTTCCCCTATGCCCCACTAC
>DAOQNB010000213.1:0-8035 GCA_035335845.1 Acidobacteriota bacterium
GATGGAGGGTGAAAAGGCAAAGACTTTCGGCTCAAGCACCTGCTGATTGGCCCAGTTGAAGACAGTGTTTGATTCCCCGGTTGCACCAGCTCCCCTCAATGCAACCAGAAGTGTGTTCAGTTCTGGCCCCAGCCGGCGCAGCAGATGACACACAGCATCGCCTCTCTGGTGCACCTCGGACCAGACTCTCCGATTTTCCAGGCTGGCTGAAAATTGGACTACGTTTGGGATTGAAGACGCACCTGAACCAGTAAGTCATCCAGCTCGGCCTGGGCTGTGGGGCCTGGACGATCAGGAAGATGCGTGGTCTGTTGAGTGGCTTCCAGTTTCTGAACCAGGCGATTGAATTCACGCCGGTGGAACTCCACGTCGGCATCGTTCAGAGTTCCCTTTTCCGGGCCGGCTTGCTTGCGGGCAATCAACTCAGCCAGATACGGCAACCCGAATACTTCATTTAAGTGCACCAAATTGGCCTCGACTTCACCCGTTTCCATCAGATGAATTCCGGTTAATAGCACCCGATACACATACAACAGGGGCTTCACCCGTAACGGGGTTTCCTTCTCAAACAACTTCCACTGTGTGGCGGCAAACCCTAAATAGTGATGGCTGTGGTGACGGGTGAGACAGTGGCGAGCAATGCGTTTGAGTTCGTCATGCTCGGGTGTGGTTTGCAAGATCAGGGGAGAAAACAGTTGCTCCAGAACATAGCCATTGCGTTTCAACATCATGCCAAAGAACTTCCGAACGTCATGGGTCACCAGATCCAGTTCTAATCCGTTTGGATAGACGGTGGATAGTTCAAGAGTTTCGTTTTTTGGCTCTAACCGCAAGGCCTCAGTAAGTGGCAGGATATGCGTCCCTCGGATGTCAAAATCCGAATCAGGCGAAGCAAATCCATACAGGTGGGCGCCACTCACCGTCACAAACAGAAATGGAAAAGGCTGAATGACGAGGATAGATTGAAGTTGAGCCAGATGGTCAGGGGCGATTTGATGCATAAGGTTCCTTGTCTGTCAGCCTCACAAAAGTTGACTTCGTCGGACATGAATCAAAAATGCGTTTGCTTTTTCATAATCAGGGCGTTCAGGCAAAGATGATGCCTCAAATGCCCGATCAAATTCCTGATGGAGGCTTAACCGCCAGGCATTGATTTCCGCCCAGTCAAGTTCCCCATTGCGAATAGCCAGCAATTGCTCTCGAAAAGCAGCAACCTGTACCGGAACAAACCCTTCGCGCAACGTCGTGATCCCTGAAAGCAGCAGCCGAATCAGGTGCATGGCATGTTTCCATTTGATGCTCCCCCGTGAGCGAAGATCCTGTTCCAGCTTCTTAAATTGGGACATGACATATCCGTTATAGGTTTGATACACCAGACGGGAAAGAAAAATCGAGCGCATGCCGAGCAGTTCTTCAGCCAGCGGGGTGGCAGTTTCAATCAACGGAGAATAAAGGCATTCCAGGACATTTGGATTGGCTTTGAGCGCCAGGATTAAAAACTTCTGGATTTCCCAGTAACACTCTTCTGTTTCTTTACTTTCCAGTTGTTCCGGAACACCAAACAGTGACCATTGTGCATCGGCTGGAGGAACATAGATTCCCCGGCGGTCAGTATCGGAACCAGCGTGGTCGAGGCCATAAGCGCGCGAGCCAACGACACATCGGAAAATAATATAGTCTGACCAGTCGGTCTCGCCCAAACTGGCCTCATTTGAGGTTAACCCCTGGCTCTGAAATTGTTTACGCAGAGAAAACTGATGGCGCAGCAGCGTACTTTCCTGACCGTCTGGAAATCGAATCCGGTAGGAATGAGTGTGATCAACCGGGGTATTCACAATGACACCAACGGCCCCAGGTGGGTAGTAATGGGCCAAATCCAGGGCTCGACAGGCAATCCGGGTCACAATTTGAGTGCCAGTCGGAACAATCAAAACAAATGGGGAAGAAAGATCAGGCATGAAACTGAAGCATTTCGGGCTGAAGACATCGGGTTGAAGAATTTGGGGTTGAAGAACTCGGGCTGAGTGGTTTTCCCCCCTGGTCTTCAGCCCCGAGCTTGCGAGTCTTCAGCCCTCAGCCCGCTTTCTTCAGCTCCTGACCCTGGTTTTTTCAGCCCCGATTCAATAACTCGGGAGGCAAACAGGCCACAACCCGTTGATGCAATGTTTCAATGTCACAACAGGCGTCCAGCACCCGAAACCGGTCTGGTTCAGCCGCAGCCAGCGAGAGATAACCAGTCCGGACACGTTCGTGAAAATCAAGTGGCTCTGAGTCAAGGCGATCTAACTGACCTGCTGGACGGTGGGCGGCTGAGCCGTGGAGGCGTACCTGACTTTCTGCCACCGGCAAATCAAACAACAAGGTTAAAGCTGGCTTTAATCCCTGAGTTGCAATGGTAACTAAATTTTGAATCAACGCCAGATCACGTTGTCGGCCAATTCCCTGATACGCCAGTGTGGAGTCAATATAGCGATCACACAAGACAACACGACCTGCCAGAAGCGCAGGACGCACAACTGTTTCGACGTGCTGGGCCCGGTCAGCGGCATAGAGGAGTGCCTCAGCAAGTGGTGTTGGCGGAAGTTGAGGAATGGCAGAAGAGGAAATCGCGCCAGATTCCGCCGGTGAGTGAGTTGATACCGTTTTTTCCAGCACGAGCTTTCGAATCTGGACGCCGAGCGCCGTCCCGCCAGGTTCACGGGTCGCAAGCAGATTGATACCGTTTGATTCCAGGTAGCGGGTCAACAACCGCCATTGGGTTGTTTTCCCGCAACCATCAATGCCTTCAAACGTAATAAAGAGTCCGCTGGTCATCCTTCGTCTTTATCACTGTCATTTGATCCGGAATGCCCGGCAGCTCCAGCATGCCCACGACCAGTATTTTCACGATACTCGCCACGCTCGCTTCCCCCTCCTTCATATGGGCGCCCACCAGATGAACGGAGCATTGATACAGTTGAAATTGCGTGTTTAAAAATCATTTGTTCTTGATTGCCAGATTCAAGAATGACGGAGTATTTATCAAATCCTCGAATCCGTCCGGTTAACTTCACGCCACTCATCAGGTAAATGGCAACGGTAACGCGGTCGCGTCGAGCCTGGTTGAGAAAACTATCTTGCAGGTTCTGTGGAGGAGGTGCTTTATCCATGTTATTTATCCTCTTTCACGGAGCATTGCCAACTCAAAGAATTGGCGGGGAAATCAGAAGAGAGCATTTCAAGAAACAGCGTTGCGAGTCTATGACACAGCGGCCTGAACGAGTTCTTGAACTCTAGAAAATGAGAAGAAAAAATGACAGGTTGATAACAAAATTTGGGAAGCTTCAAGGCGATGATGGACGGACAAAGCTCGGCACACACCCTACCATACAAAAATTCCTTCTTGCAACTCCAAAGCCGACTTGTTTGCAAACTCGGAATTGATTCACAATCTGAACTTACAGCCGGAGCCCGTTTCTCGTGTTGAAACTCACGCCCATTCCGCCGTATAGTAGCCTTTCTTTTCAGCAATCACCTGCGAGTTGACCTCATCATTTCGTTCAAGTTTTTCCAATGAAGCAACTTACCCATTTTTCAGATGTACCGCTCCACCTCCAGCGACTTACGGTTTCAGTCTATTTTGGCTGGATTGTGACCTGCATTGTGTTTTTTGTGCTTGGCCTGGCCATTGGCAAGCTCTCAACATCACGCTTTGAATCAGCGGTTCAGGTGCAATCAACACGCTCTGATAAACCAACGCCGGGTCAAACCAACGAGGAACGGCTGGCCCAAACGGCAGCGGCTACGGCTCAATGTACGGTTTTGGTGACTGTGGTCAGCAATGCAAGCGAAGCCAATCAAGTGGTGGCTGACTTACGGCGAAAAGGATTCACCAGCGCCTATATCACTTTGCCTGCCGAAGGGTCACCCAACCCGGCCTATACCGTGAAAGTTGGTTTTTATAACCTCCCGACGGCCAATCAGGTCGCCGAAGAACTCCAACGAGATCTTGGTTTTAAGAATGCCCGAGTGATTACCAATAATTAGAGTGAAAGCGCGAAAGAGATGAAACCTTTTATCTCTCAAGTGTTGGTGCTGACAAATCCTTATTTCACTATTTCGCCTTTATGACACATCACCTGTTTCTCTTTTCCTTCAAACCGATCAACCTGACCCGGCAGGGCACACTCCGATTGATGCAACTGATTGGGCTTGTCTGTTTCTGGCTGGTGATGTCGCCTGGGGTTCAGGCCCAACAGCGGCCACTCTTGACTGAGGATGTTGATATCATTCCACCGGGCAAGGTTCGAGCGCAGCTTGGGGTTGAGTTTCTGCAAGACCAACGGTTTGGGCTTTCAGGTCTTCGCGGAGACGTCACCCGTGCCGGGTGGGCAGGGTTACACTTTGGCCTGTCATCCAATGTCTCGTTTTCAGTTGAAGGCGTGATGCGAAACTTTCTCAATATTCATGAAACTGGCCCATCACCGATCCCACTCTCCATTGCGCCCGGCGCCACCTCAACCAGTGATTTTGGTGACCTTACCCTGTCAACAAAAGTTAAACTTCGAAATGAAGGAAAGCGTATGCCGAGCCTCGGATTCAAACTTGGCGTGACCCTCCCAAATTCTGATCAGGCTCGCGGCATCGGCACCAATACCCTCAATCTGTTTGCCACCACACTGGTTGGTAAAAATTTTCTCAACGGACGGCTCCGAACTTTTGGTAACATCGGAATGGGGATTCTGGCCGACACGCTTGATGCTCGGGCCCAGCAAGATGTTCTCCTGTATGGGGTTGCCGGTATTCTCAAGGTCAATGAACGACTGAACCTGCTGGGTGAGGTCAACGGACGGTACAACCCGCGTCGGGCAAAACCAGGACTCGAAAGCCAATCTCAAGCCCGCTTTGGGATGCAACTCAAAGCTGGCGGGTTCCAATGGGATGTAGCTGCGATTAAGGGACTGACCGACTTTAGCCCACAGAGTGGTGTATCTCTGGGTGTGACCTACGACTTCAAAGCCTTTGAACCAGTGAAATAACCTGCATTAGGGCCTGGGCGAAAGACATCGGGACGGATGGCTAAAACTCACCCTTGAGCCCGATCCCTTGAGCCCGATCCACCATCCGAATTCTTCAAAATACAAAATTCCAACTGTGCTACCATAGCGCGGTCTACCTGGCCAGGCATCACTTTTGTGTAGAATTTACAGCGGAGTGTCATTCAATGGATAACCTGCCCCACGACAAGCCAGAAAACGAAGTCTTTCTTCAAATCCCGATGCTGCCCAATATGGAACTGGCAGCCACTGAAACCGCCCATCGGATTGCTGAATTTATGCAATTTGATCCCAACAAAATTGATGAGATCAAGATTTCTCTGATTGAAGGTATCCTCAATGCCTTTGAACACAGTCAGAGCAAAGACAAGATGGTCTATATCAAGTTTTTAATGCGGGATGATGAGCTTGAAGTCACGATTCAGGACTATGGCATTGGGTTCAGCATTTCCAACGTCAACACCAAAATTGAACCGCTCCAATATCGTGGATATGGACTGACACTGATTAGTAATTTGATGGACCGGGTTGATGTCACATCTGGTCCAGACGGCACCAAAGTGGTGATGTCCAAACGGCGACATTCCTGATTCTGAGTTCCACGCTGAAAGTTACTCACTGGCCAATTGTTCAGGTTTTAACATCGACAAGAGATATTGTTTGGGAAAAACGAGGCATTTACATGGCAGACGTATTCAAAGTTACCACACGGCAGGAAGATAAATTCGCAGTCATTTATACCGAGGGGTATATCAACAACCTCGCCGGGGACAAAATTGTTGAAGAATTTAACCGACTGGTTGCCGAAGACACCCGTCATTTCATTCTCAACCTGCAAAAAACCCAGCTTGTCAACAGCATCGGAATTTCCATCCTGATCGAGGTCATCGAAAAAGTTCAGGAAATTGGCGGGACACTCGCTTTCTGTCATCTGACTCCGATTATTGCCAAGACATTTAAAATTATGGGCTTGACCCAGTACGCCAAAGTGTATGACACCGAAGAAGATGCGCTGAAAGCCTGAGTTGACCTGATGGGCTGAGCCCTTTTTAGTGGTTGAACTGGTTGGCAAACCAGGCACTTCCCCGGTTTATAACCCTTCTAAAGGATGAGGACTGAATGTCAAGCTATCAAGGGGATGAAAAAGTTGAACGAATGCTCTATAGCCTGACCGCACTGGCTGACATTGGTGAAGCCATCACGGCAGGAAGCAGCTTTGAAACCACAATCCGCGAGCTTTTGCATTTGATCCTGGGCACGTTAACGGTTTCCAAAGGTGCGATTTTGCTCCATACGCCAGAGACATCAACGCTCCGACTGCTGGTTGGCCGGGGGGTTGATACAGCCTGCCCGGTCATTCCTTTTCCGGCAGAGATGGTCAAAGCTTTTTGTGAAAATCAACAACCCGTGATTTTTTCACAGGCTGATCACGTGTTTGCTTCTTTTGTTGATCGCAATCACGAGGCGTTGACCAAACTGCATGCCTATGTCTGGACACCACTTATTGTTGGCAATCGGTTATTGGGTATTTTGAATCTGAGCGAGAAATTCGGGAAACACCCCTATACCGATGATGATCTCCAGATGCTCAATACCATTGCGCATCACACTTCGATTGCCATCTATAACTATCAGATCATTGATGAACTTCGGGCGACAAACTTCAAGCTCAATCGAAAAGTGCTTGAAATGGAATCACTCTATGATGTGGGGCTGGCCATTAGCTCGCTGCTGGATCTGGCTGAGCTTTCCCGTGAAATTCTGCAGCGGGCGGTGATGCTGCTTGATGCCAGTCGGGGCGTGTTGTTTTTTACTGAAGGCACGAGCCTGCTCCGCGTGGCAGCTTCTTTTGGAATGGAAGATCGTTATCCAGAAGGCGCACTGGTCACCCTGCATCAGGTTCCACCACAACTGGTCGAAGTCGCCATCACGGGCAAATGTAGTTGTATTTTAAATGAACGAAGTCGCAGCCTCGCCGCTGAAGCCCAAAATCTGCTGATTGTCCCCATTTTGATCGCCCAACGCGTCATCGGGGTGCTCATGGTTTCAGACAAAGAAACCCGTGAAGGATTTGCTGAATTTACCGACGATGACGAACAGTTTCTGGCAGCAATTTGTAATCAGGCAGCGATTGCCATTGATAATGCGCGACTCCATAAAGAAGCCCTTGAAAAGGAGCGTATCGAAAAGGAACTGGAAGTAGCCGCAACCATTCAACAGCGATTGCTCCCAGATGCAGCACCCAGCCTGGATGGCATTGAGCTGGTTGGTGTCAATATGTCGTGCCGGCAGGTTGGGGGTGACTATTACGATTATATTCAATTTGACAATCACCAGTTAGGCATTGCGATTGCCGATGTTTCGGGCAAAGGGACGCCGGCTGCCTTGCTGGTCTCAACCCTTCAGGCAAGTTTTCATGCCTTACTGCAAAATTATGACCTCACGGAAACCGTCACCCGGTTGAACAAGGCCATTTTTAAGGCGTCTCCTTCGTACAACTACATCACCTTTTTCTATGGCGTGATTGACCTGAGGACCCTGTCGTTTTGTTCAATCAATGCTGGTCACAATGACACCTTCCTAATTGATGCGTCAGGTGAAGTTCGACGACTTTCAACCGGTGGGTTTTGCCTTGGGATGTTTGATTTTGCCACCTATGAGGTTGAACAAACGTTCCTGAAACCCGGTGATATTATCTTTCTCTATACTGATGGAGTGACTGAATCAAATAATCTGGCCGGAGATGAATTTGGTGAGGAACAGGCCCTTGAACTCTTGATTGCCAACCGGCACCTGCCGATGGCTGAACTTTCAAACTTATTATCTGAAGCAATCAAGGAATTTGTGGGAGAAGCACCACAACACGATGACCTGACCTTTGTGCTGGTTAAAGTCGGCTAACCCTTTTTGAATTGGGAATGAAGAATGTGCCTGGTTCTTGGTGCTTGGTGCTTGGTTCTTGGTTCTTGGTGCTTGGTGCTTGGTTCTTGGTTCTTGGT
>DAOQNB010000214.1:0-2075 GCA_035335845.1 Acidobacteriota bacterium
ACACCCTCTGATGAATTGAAACTGCGAAGCCAACTCAAAGAGGCATTCGGCAAAGAGGCTTCGCACCGGGCGTTCAATCCTGTATTCTGCTTCCCTTCCTTCAAAATCCCTAAACATCTTGTATCAGCATGATTTGAGGAGCACGCGAGAGACCTCATTTTTCAGTATTGATGTGGTGAATATGTCAGTTGAATATTGTTTTAACGAAGCATTTGATGTGGTTGTGATTGGGGCCGGACACGCCGGTTGTGAAGCGGCACACGCTGCGGCTCAACTTGGCTGCACCACGGCGCTGATTACGTTGAACCTTGATTTAATTGCCCAGATGTCGTGCAATCCGGCGATTGGTGGCATTGCCAAAGGCCATCTCGTGCGCGAAATGGATGCTCTTGGCGGCCTGATGGGCCAGATTATTGATCGAACCGGGATTCAATTCCGGTTGCTTAATCGCAGCCGTGGGCCAGCGGTCCAGTCGCCGCGTGCGCAGGCTGACCGGGGTCTCTATCGTACGGAAATGCGCCGCTACCTGGAAACTGTTCCCAATTTGCATCTGCGACAGGGCGAAGTGATTGACATCATGGTCGAGCAGGATCGCATCATCGGTGTCGAGATGTGGGATGGCCGTAAGATTGCCACCAAAGCGCTGGTTGTTTGTACCGGCACGTTTCTCAATGGCTTAATTCATATCGGACCGCGCACCTATTCGGCTGGACGGTCTGGCGAATTGCCTTCGATTTTGCTGGCGGCTTCGTTTCGCAAGCTGGGGCTGCGGGTTGGGCGGCTGAAAACCGGAACGCCACCCCGCATCAATTCCCGAACGATTGATTTCTCGAATCTCGAAGAACAGCCGGGTGACTCCACCCCGGTTCCGTTCTCGTTCCAGACGCAAAAAGTCGTGCAGCCACAATTGTCGTGTTACATCACGTACACGACGCCAGACACGCATCGCATCATTCGGGAAAACCTGGATAAGTCGCCGCTCTACAGCGGGCAAATCCAATCCACCGGACCGCGCTATTGTCCTTCGATTGAAGACAAGATCGTCAAATTTGCCGACAAAGACCGGCATCAGATTTTCCTTGAGCCCGAAGGCCATCACACCAACGAAGTCTATGTCAACGGCCTTTCAACCAGTCTTCCGATTGACGTTCAGGAAAAAATCGTGCGCTCAATTCCCGGTCTTGAAAAGGCACAGTTGATCCGGCCTGGATATGCGATTGAGTATGATTTTGTGGATCCGACCGAATTGCGTCCAACGCTCGAAGTCAAACGGGTGCGCGGCCTGTTTCATGCCGGGCAAATCAACGGGACGACTGGCTATGAAGAAGCCGGCTGCCAGGGGTTGATTGCCGGTATGAATGCTGGCCTGATGGCGCTTGGCCGCGAACAAGTCACGCTTGATCGTGCCAAAAGTTATGTCGGAGTCTTAATTGATGACCTGATTACCAGTGGCGTGGATGAGCCGTATCGGATGTTCACTTCGCGTTCTGAAGTCCGACTCCTGCTGCGAATTGACAATACCGACCAGCGCCTGACACCACTTGGACGGCAGGTTGGTATGGTCAATGACGAACAGTATCAGGCATTTTTAGCCCGACAGGAACGTGTCAACGCATTGCATACCTTGCTTGAAAAGACGCCCCTCTCGCCAACGTCTGAGGTGTATGAGACCTTCCGTCAGACAACCGGAGGCACACAGATTCGAGAAACGACCCGACTGGCGACACTGGCTCGCCGCCCGGAAGTTACCATCGAAGCCATTGCCGGAGTGCTGCGTCAACTGGGCCATGAAAACTTTATTGAGGAAGAGCTTGGCGTGGCGGTCAATGATTTGAAATATGCCGGCTACGTCAAGCACCAGGAAAGTACTGCCCAGAAAATGGCGAAAGCGGCTGAAGTCCGAATCCCAACGGATTTTGTTTTCCGTGGAATTCCAGGTCTTTCGCGCGAAATGAGCGAGAAATTTTCACGAGTCCGCCCGGAAACAATTGGCCAGGCGGGACGCATTCCTGGCGTTACGCCGGCGGCAATTGCCATTTTGAGCATGCACCTCGAAATTCACCGCCGGGGATGAA
>DAOQNB010000214.1:2175-8026 GCA_035335845.1 Acidobacteriota bacterium
CCCCACTCCTATGTCTTCCCTTCTGACTTACCTGCGTCCATTGCTTTCCCAAAACAAGCTTCACTTTTCTGAACTGCAGCTTGAGCAGTTGGCCGGGCATTTTGATGTGCTCTGTGACTGGAATCAGCGCATGAGTTTGACGACGATTACCAACCCGGAGGCCGCCGCCCGGTTGCACTATCTGGACTCACTGGCTGCCGCACCATATCTGGAAGCACTCAACACTGAAGTGGAGGTCTGGGTTGATGTTGGTTCGGGCGGTGGTTTCCCAGGTGTGCCACTGTCAATCATGTTCCACGTGGAACATTTTTTATTGACCGATAGCCAGCATAAGAAAGCCCAGTTCCTCAATGAAGTCATCCAAAATCTGGGGCTTGAATCACACGTGACGGTTTTTGAAGGCCGTGTTGAAGCCGGTCAACTGGCGGCGCTCTTCGGGACAGAAAAAATCCCGCGCTGGGGAATCCTGGCGCGGGCGATTGAGAAAATGGACAAACAATTACCGAAACTTTTGAAACTGCCTGGGCTCCAGGTCGCTTTTTTGTGGGTTGGCGGAGACACGGCTCAAACCTTGAGTCAGAACCCCCACCGTGGCTGGACCGTCGAAACCGTGAAATTACCTTCGGGCGATCAACGCTATCTGGTGAAGTTTCGGAAGCAAATCTAAAAATGACCGTAGCCGATAATCATTCATTCACGGTGAATAGCGGTTTGTTCAAACAAAAAAAGAGGAGCACCGCAAGGTAACTCCTCTTCAGGGATTTGGGCCAACTGTAGTTTGGGGTACTGGGTCTTGAGAATTTCGCTCTAAAAATTGACCCGAACTGCAAGCTGAAAGGCGCGTGGGCCGCCCGTTCCAAACACGCCGCCTGCTGTTTGAATTGGTGTTCCAAACCGTGATGATCGCAAAAACCCAGGGTTATTTGGATCCTGACTGTCGCGAATCAACGTGTTTTGGAAACCGGAATAATTCACATTGGTCACACCGCGAATGTTGGTCACATTAAACAGGTTGAACACTTCGGCAATGCCCTGCACTTTGAGCCGGTCGCCGATGGTAAAGGTTTTCGTGAGTCGCAGGTCAAACGACTGGAAACTGTCGCCAAATCTCAGGTTGTCATTGACGAGTGGGAGCAACCCAACCCCGGCAATTCCACCTCCGGCGTTGATTTGGGTGATGAATTCATTGAGATCCGCTCCGGTCTTGAATTGTCGCCCGGCGGCGTTGCGCTGGATGTAGGGAATCCGCGTTGTGCCATTGGGCAATACAATGTCAAACGGTACCCCCGAGGTCACTGTGTAAATTGGTGAAAGCTGAAAACCGAGCGGCAGATCAAACAGTGCCGCCAGGGTGAACCGATGGCGTTCATCATTGGGCGCCGGGCCTTTTTCGAGGTTCAGGTTGTTTGGATCAAGCGGTCCGGCCTGAAATGGAATCTGGTCGTCATTTGAGAAGGTAAAGGTCTTCGAAAGCGTGTACGACGCATTAAAACTGAAGTGGTTGGAATGTCGCTTTTGCACGCTGATGAGCAGCCCGTCATACCAGTTTTTGACCGAGGATTCGATATTGACGATGCCATCCGGACCGCCAACCACCGGGTTAAACACCGCACCAATGGCACGCCCGATGATGAATTTCGATCCAAATGAATGTACCCCGTCTACACTCACGGTCAAACCATTCATGATTTCACGTTGAAAGCCAAAGTTGAACTGCTGGACATATGGCGTATCAAGGTTGTTATCAATGATGTTGATGCCGACGGCGCCAGCGCCAGGGATAATCTGTCCAGTAAAGGGCGCCGCAAGTGTCGGTGTGCCTGCCACAAAGTTTCCTGAGGCATCAAGGGCAGATCCGGTGCGGGCTTCAAGTGGAAGTGTCCGACCATCCAGCAATCGTTCGAGCAATTGCACTTCGAGGATGACCCGGTCATAGTAAATGCCATATCCACCGTGAATCGAGGTTTTGCCGTCGCTCCACGGATCCCAGTTGAACCCAACTCGCGGGGCAAAGTTTTTGGTATTTCGCGAGCGCCCACCCGGTGCCAAAAACGGCAGCACCAGCGGATTGATCTGGTCAAAGTTGCTGATGTTTTTGACATCGGTGTCGAGTTCATAGCGCAACCCGAGATTGATGGTCAGATTGGGGCGGACTTTCCAGTCATCCTGGAAATAGAAGGCCACAAAGTTGTTGTCTACGTTGGGAACGGTTGGTGGACGATTTGGGGCAATGGACCGGAGCGCCAGCACAAGTGGAATATCCAGGTCATTGAGCGAGCCATCCCGGTTGCGATCCTGTGAGGCAAAATCTTCGGCCAGAAAAATCGTGCCCGACCCAAACAAATCAAAAATCGCATCGGTGTCGAGGCGATGATATTCGCCACCGAATTTGACTGTATGCTGACCCAAAATCCAGCTCAGATTGTCCCGAAATTGAATCCGGTTTTGACGCGTGCGCTGTGGGATGCGGAAATTCCCGCCATCCTGGACTGAAGGAAACCGGAGTTCGTTGCGGTTTTCAACAAAAGTTGGAATCCGGTTGATAAAATTGTTTTCGTGGAAGGTAAAGTCATTGAGCAGGCTGGGCGAAAAGGTATGCACCCAGTTATAGACAAACGACTGATAGTTGTTAAATGAATGTTGTCGGTTGTCAGCCGTACCAATTGGCGCGCGCAGGCTTCCCCGGTCAATATCGTTTTCCCGTTGGAGCGAATACCGAAACGCCATTTTATCGTCATTGCTCACCTGCCAGTCAGCCCGCGTGGTCAGCAGTGTATCCCGAAGTGGTGCTGGTGAAAAACTCGTCAGTACCTGGCGAGCCGTCTGGTCACGCACCCCGGTCAAGACGACTGAGTTTTGACGGCGGTATTCAAAGGCTGAAAACCACCAGGCCCGGTCACGACGAATCGGCCCGCCAAGCGAGCCGGCAAACTGTTCGCGGTCAAAATCCGGCGTGCCGAGGGTTTTGACAATCGTGCGGTCAAGCGTCGCCGGCAAGGCTGACAGCGCCTGATTGCGAAAGAAAACAGCGGCTGAGCCGTGAATATCGTTGCCTCCGCCACGGGTCACAATGTTAATGGCGGATGATGCTGAGCGGCCAATTTCAGCCGAAAACCGGTTGACGATGATTTGAAATTCCTGGATGCCATCCTGGGGAAAGTTCTGGAGTGTGCCCCCGACGACATCATCATTGTTGTCAGCGCCATCCACGGCAATATTGCCGCCGCGTCCAAGTTGACCCGCGGAAGAGACTTCAATGGTGTTGGTCTTGGTTGGATCAAAGTTGGGGGCTGGACGATTTCCTGGAAGCAAAAACGCCAGGTCCAGAAAATTGCGACCATTGAGCGGCAGGTTCTTGAGGGTTTGTTCAGAAATGGTGGAGGACACCTGGGAGGTGGTTTTATCAACTCCCACTGCCTGGTCAGCCGAAATCTGGACAATTTCGACCGAACTGGATGGACTGAGCGAGACGTTGAGGTTGGGGACTTCACCAACTTCAATATCAACCGTATCAACTGCGGCAGGCGCAAATCCTGGAGCTTCAATACGGACTTCGTACTCAGTTGGGGTCAGGTTTTGGAGGCGAAAGGTGCCATCTTCATTGGTGACCGTTTCGCGGGTCTGGCCGGTGGCTTTATTTTTGACGATGACGCGCGCATTGGGAATTGCGGCCCGGGTGGCGTCGGTGACCTGTCCACTGATGCTGGCGGTTCCAAGTTGGGCAAATCCGGTCATGGACCACAGCAGCACAAGAAGTACAGTGCCAAGAAACAGAGCGATGCGATGGGAGGTCATCTGGGTTCTCTCTCTTTCTCAAGTGAATTATTTTTGTGGAAGGTGAGCTGATCGAAGGTGGAGCCGAAATGGAAGGAACCTTCCTGTCTTAACACAAGTTCTTGACCAGAACAATCAAGAACTTAAATCCATCAGGCCCATTTTTGAATCACGGCTGGCTCACAGCCTTGTGGCCTGGAGTTGCCAGACCGGCGTACCACTGTTCCACGTGGAACATTTTCCTGATGAAACCTTGGGTTTGTGTTCCACGTGGAACATTTTGTTCTCAAAAAGGGTGTTCCCTGTCACCTGAGCCTTTCCTGGGATGGGGTGCTGTGGTAGATTCGCTCCTTCCCTCATAACGCATCTACACGTCACACTCAACTCTTGAATTCACGAACGAACCTGGGGGGTCGCATGGGGAAAATTATTGCAATTGCCAACCAAAAAGGTGGAGTGGGCAAAACCACCACTGCCATTAACCTTTCGGCGAGCCTGGCGGTCGGCGAGGTAAAAACACTGGTGGTCGATCTGGATCCTCAGGCAAATTCAACCAGCGGTCTTGGCATTCAGCGTGGCTCGTTTCGCCGCAGTCTCTATAATGTCGTCATCCTGGGCGACATGATGAACAACGTGATCTTGCCGACTGAAATTGATTCGCTCCAGGTTGGGCCGGCGGATCGGAATCTGGCTGGCGCCGAGGTGGAGCTGGTTGATATTGCCCAGCGTGAATATGTGCTCAAAAAAGCGCTTGACCCGCTTCGCGACCGCTATGACTACATTATTATTGATTGTCCACCAAGTCTGGGGCTCCTGACCGTCAATGCCTTGAGCGCGGCTGATTCAGTGCTGGTGCCGATTCAGTGCGAATACTTTGCCCTCGAAGGTGTCTCTGAATTGCTCGATACCCTGGTCCGGATCCGTCGCAGCTATAACCCGACCCTGGCAGTCGAAGGATTTTTGTTGACGATGTTTGACGAGCGGACAAACCTCTCGACCCAGGTGATGAATGACCTGCGCGATTTTTATGGGAGTCAGGTGTTTGAAACCGCGATTCCCCGCAATGTGCGGTTGGCCGAAGCTCCCAGTCACGGCAAACCGATTATCCTGTATGATGTGAAATCCCGTGGGGCCGAAAGCTATCTTCGATTAGCCAATGAGGTAATGAGTCATGACAAGAAAGGCATTGGGGCGCGGGCTGAGCGCTCTGCTTCCAGCGAATTCGTATCAAGGTGACGATTTCCTTGAAATTGATATTGACCGGATCAGCCCAAACGCGCAGCAACCGCGAACCACCTTTCGCGAAGAGTCACTTGAGGAACTCGCCCAGTCAATTCGCGCCAACGGGGTCGTTCAGCCAATTCTGGTTCGTAAACATGGCCTGGGCTACGAACTGGTCGCCGGGGAACGTCGCTGGCGGGCAGCTCAACGGGCTGGATTACACAAAATCCCAGCCGTGGTGAAAGATGTCCCTGACGAAAAATTATTGGAACTGGCCCTCATCGAAAACATTCAACGTGAAGAACTCAACCCAATTGAAGAAGCCAATGCCTACCAGCGGTTGATACAGGATTTCAAGCTGCGCCAGGAAGATATCGCCCGCCAGGTCGGCAAAGAACGATCCTCGATTGCCAATATGCTACGCCTGCTGCGTCTCTCTCCCGATGTGCAGCAGTTGGTCGAAGACTCCCGCATCAGTATGGGACACGCCAGAGCTATCCTCAGCCTGGAAGATGAAACCCTGCAACGGCAGGTCGCCGAAGATATCATTGCCAAAGGACTTTCGGTTCGGGAAACCGAACGGATTGTCCGACGCTTGATTGATGGGCCTCCTCAGCCAACTGCTCAACCCAAAGAAGCAGATCCCAACCTCAAAGCTGCCGAAACCAAGCTGCAGCGCACCCTCAATACCAAAGTCCGAATTACAACCGGGGCCAAGGGCGGACGGATTGAAATCGACTATTACAGCGATGAAGATCTGGATCGCATTTATCATCAATTGATGGGCAATCACCCGCTCGACGTCAGCGAATAGCACTCTTGAGCGCGTCGTGAGCCGTCAGTCCCACCTGCCTGC
>DAOQNB010000215.1:0-7996 GCA_035335845.1 Acidobacteriota bacterium
CACTACAATATCCGGGTTTTATCGACTGACGACTGACTATTGACTACAAACTGATATCACTACTCACCCAGGAAAGCTTCAGACAGCATCATGCGGGAAATTTCAGCCGAGTTTTCCTGGGGAAGCGCCAGGATTTCACGGTACAGGTCAATCAATATCCGGCAGACACGCGCTTTATCAATTCCAGGTGCGGTTGGATTTTCAAGCAGATCAACCGTGTCCGGCCCATGTTTTTCCTGGAGTCGGCGGACAATCGGGATGAGGTTTTCCTGCGCCCGGTTCCGGTTAATCGGAACCGTTTCTGGCTGGTTTCCACTTTGAATGACCTGAGCCAGTGCTTCTTGTTCCGATTCAAGAATGGTGCGGTCAATATTTTGGGTGAGATTGGCGGTTGAATTTTCTGGGGTAGGGAACATCAAGGCAAAAGCCGCATCCGGATTTTTAACCAGAACTTGTTCCAGTTCCTTAATCGTGACCTGCAGGTAGTTGACCAGAGCTTTATCAGAACAACGCGAAAAGTACTTTGGCAGCACCGACATCACCATTGGTCTCAGTCGGCTGGCGAGTATTTCTTCAGACTCCCCTTTGGAAAGAGAGTCAGTTGCTTCGGTAAGAATTTTTTGATAGGTGTCGGGCTCCTGCTGGGCAAGCACCTGATACACTTTTCCCTTTTTGAGGATGGTTTCAGCCCGATCTTTATTTATTCGTTCCCGGATCCCGCATCCCGTTAAACCCAACCCTGCCAGAGTAACTGTCAGCAATAGAGTTACCAGCCATCGCCAACCCACACAGCACGAAAATTTCCGGATAAAATAGTTTTTTGGCCAGTTTGTTACCTTGTCATTTGTCATTTTGTCACTTTGGGCGCGGCATCCACCCCCGATACAAAACTTCTCTATTGGACGACAAACCATTCAGGTGCCAGGGTTGTGCGGTGAAATTCATCCGCGCCAGGGACAATTGTAAAGACGGTTTTGAGGCGTTCTTCGGCCAGTGCCAGTTTAGCGCTGTCATTGTAATACAGCGTGCAGAGTGGATCACCGGCTTTCATCTCAGCACCGCGTTCGACGTGAATGCGAATACCGACTGCCGGGTCAATCGGTGAACTGAGTTGTAACCGGCCAGCGCCGAGCAGCAGTGAGGCCCACCCAACCGCTTCGGTTTCAATGGCCGTGAGGATTCCGCTTTGCTCAGCGCGCATAATTTTTTGATGGGCTGCCTGGGGCAATCGTGTTTCGTCTTCGGTCACGCGCGGGTCACCGCCCTGGGCTTCGATAATTTGCTGCCATTTTTCCATGGCTTTACCAGAGGTGATGAGGTCCACTGCCAGATCACGGGCCTGTTTCAGATACGGAACCTTACTGCCAAGTTGAATCATGTGCGCAGCGAGTTCCAGGGTCAGTTGGGCAAACCGTCCAACGAGGTTACCACGCAGCATTTCCTGGGCTTCGATGACTTCGAGGGCATTGCCAACCGACCAGCCCAGCGGTTGATTCATATCCGTGACGAGTGCCGTTACCTGTTTCCCCATTCCTTCGCCGGTGGCAATCAGCGAGCGGGCCAGTTCCAGCGCCCGGTCGGTTGTTTTCATAAAGGCACCATTGCCACATTTGACATCCAGCACCAGGGCATCAATTCCTTCGGCCAGCTTCTTGCTCATAATGCTGCCGGTAATGAGCGGGACTGATTCAACCGTTCCGGTGGCGCCACGCAGGGCATACAGCTTGCGGTCAGCCGGGGCAATTTCAAGGGTTTGTCCAATCAATCCAACCCCGATGGTTGAGAGCAGGCGGCGAAATTCGGTTAACGGCAGTCCTGTTTGGAACCCAGGAATAGATTCCAGTTTGTCCAGCGTTCCACCGCTATGGCCAAGACCACGACCACTGATCATCGGCACTGGAATGCCAGCCGCCGCCACCAGCGGTGCCAGCACCAGTGACGTTTTATCACCCACCCCGCCAGTGCTGTGTTTATCAACTTTGATTCCCGGAATGTCCGAAAAATCGAGCACCATGCCTGAATGAAGCATGGCGTTGGTCAGCGCCTGGATTTCTTCGGTGACCATCCCTCGGCAACACACCGCCATCAGAAACGCCGCAATTTGATAATCGGGCACCTCATCGCGGGTGTAGGCATTGACAAGATTGGTGATGTCTTCAGAAGACAGGGTGTGACCGTCGCGTTTGAGCTGGTTGATTTCGACTGGAGTTCTCATTTTAGGGGGACTAGACGCTTACCCTTGAGGGTTCAGGGTTCAGGGTTCAGGGTTCAGAGAAAGACAATCCTATCAATCGCTTCGTCTTTTCTAAATCCAAAAGGATGATTTCAGAGTGGAGTGAGGGAGAAGGAAAAGAATCAGGCAGGCGCAAGGGGGACCAACAACCGATCAAATCTGCTGTTGAAACCCCCAGGCCCTAAGCCCTAATCGTAGTATTCTTTGCCTAAGTGGGTGATGAGTTCTTCACCGCGCAGATCACGCAGGGTGTTTTTGAGTTTCATCAATTGAATGAAAATATCGTGCTCAGGATAGAGACCCGGTGCTGTCATTGGGCTCTTGAAGTAGAAACTCAGCCATTCCTGAATTCCTTTCATCCCTACACGTTGTGCCAGATCAAGGAACAACGCCAGATCCAGGACAATCGGCGCCGCCAGAATCGAATCTCGACACAGGAAATTGATCTTGATCTGCATCGGATAGCCGAGCCAGCCAAAGATATCAATGTTATCCCAGCCTTCTTTGTTATCACCCCGAGGTGGGTAATAGTTAATGCGCACGACGTGTGAAAAATCCTTGTACAGTTCCGGATAGAGTTCCGGTTGCAGAATGTATTCCAGCACCGACAGTTTGGATTCTTCTTTGGTTTTGAATGATTCCGGGTCATCCAGAACTTCACCATCGCGGTTGCCCAGGATGTTGGTCGAATACCAGCCGTGCAGACCCAACATCCGTGATTTCAGGCCCGGTGCCAGCAGGGTCTTCATAAAGGTCTGGCCTGTTTTAAAGTCTTTGCCGCAAATTGGCACCAGATTTTCAGCCGCAAGTTGCTGAATTGCTGGAAGGTCAACCGTCAGGTTTGGCGCCCCGTTGGCAAATGGCACTTTGCACTTGAGCGCGGCATAGGCATAGATCATTGACGGTGCAATCGCCGGGTGATTGTCTTTCATTGCCTGTTCAAAACTGGCAATTGTGTCGTGGACCGGGTCCGGTTGGAGAAACACTTCGGTTGAAGCACACCAGACCAGAACCAGGCGGGAACAATCGTTTTTCTGGCGAAAGTTTTCGATATCAGCGATCAACTGCTGGGCCAGATCGAGCTTGTTGGCGCCCTGTTTGATGTTGGTTCCATTCAGCCGTTTTACATAATGCTGGTCAAACACGGCTGGCATAGGTTTGATGGCTTCCAGCGCCGGTTTCAATTGATCAAGCTGGGTCCGTTCCAAAACGCCGGCATGGACCGCCGCTTCATACGCAGAGTCTTCAAACAAATCCCAGGCACCAAACACCAGGTCATCAAGTTCGGCCAGCGGAACAAAGTCTTTAATGCGAGGGTTGCGCCCTTCGGTGCGTTTTCCAAGGCGGATAGATGCCATTTGGGTCAGTGATCCAATTGGCTGGGCCGTCCCACGTCGGATGGCTTCAACGCCGGCGATGAACGTCGTACTTACGGCGCCCAATCCAACCAGCAACACGCCAAGCTTCCCCGTTGCGGGGGGGATATTCACAGCCTGGCTACTTTTTTTGGTTTGTGTATCGGTCATACTGCTCCTTCTAAGCAAATTCAGCGATTCCAGAAAGAAAAATGACAAGAGGAATGATTGTTTGCGGTGTTTATCATATCGTGGCAGGTTTTTCAGCGTTTGGTTGCAGGGAATCAGTCTGAATCTCGTCTCGTCTCGAATTTTTGGGGGTGCAAAGATATAAGCACTGGACCTGTGAGTGCAAGGCGAAAGCTGAAGCCTGTGTTGACAGGCATCTCTGTCCTACCTTGACTCCTGATGATCAAGAACAACACAGAAAATATTGATTTATCAGGGAGTTACTGCAAAATGGCAGGGTGACTTTGCCGTTTGGTTTTCAATGGAATTGATCCTTCCACGGTTTGGCACTTACGGAGTGAAAACTTGCTACTCACTCGCTCATTCCGTCACGAGTCACTATATTGTGGGTAGTGAATCCGAACGCACCCTGGGCACAGGCTATGGGTAAACTGGGCTTCGGAATGATCGGTGATATATTCTTCGAGTTGGCTCCAGTATCCCTGATCGTCGCGAATCTTTTTGCAGAACGAGCAAATTGGCAATAAGCCAGAGAGCACTTTGAGTTGTTGCTGAGCTTCGGCAAGTTTGGCTTGTAACTGGTTGCGCTCTTGCTCCATCCGGTGCTTATAGAGCGTCATTTCAATGTTGCTCCGCAACTCCCGCTCATTAAAAGGTTTCAGCAAGAAAGCAAATGGCTCAGCCCGTTTAGCCCGTTCAATCATGGTTTCATCGGAATAGGCAGTCAGAAAGATCACCGGGATTTGATAGTGATGGTGGACATGTTCAGCCACGGCAATGCCATCAAGATTTCCTCGCAGCATGATATCCATCAGGATGAGATCCGGTAGACAGGCATCAATGTTTTTGATGGCTTCCTCGCCAGTGCTGGCCCAGCCGTCAACCTGATAACCTAACCGGGTCAGTCGGTCTTCAATGTCAGCAGCGATCAGGCCTTCGTCTTCCACAATCAAGATGCGTGCTTGAGGCATAACCAACCCCCTAAAAGCTGAATAAATTGAATGAAAATGGTCTCCCGGTCTAATTGAGATCAGGAAAGAGAAACTGAAATGAAGTGCCAGCAGTACTGGTGTGAAAGGTTACTTCTGCTGCCAGTTGTTTGGCCAAAATCTTAACCAATCGGAGCCCTAATGTCGTTGGTGATTGAACTTTCACGGTGTCAGGCATTCCGACGCCATCATCTGAAACAGTCAGTATCAGACGTTTTTCCGCATCAGGTTCGAGACTAATTTGAATCTTGCCCTGGCGATTATCAGGGAAGGCATATTTGAGAATATTGGTCAGGAGTTCGTTCAAAATCAGTCCCACTGGAACCGCCAGGTCAATTCCGATGGGGATAGCCGTGATCTTCGTTTCCAGCTTAACTGGGTTTTTTGGGCTTGAATAGGTGTGAAGTAAGAGTGATGTCAGGCTGCTGATATATTCCGCAAAATCAACCTTAGCCAGTGATTCTGACTGATAGAGTTTTTCGTGGATGATGGCAATTGACCGAATTCGATCCTGGCTTTCTTGAAACAACCCCAGCGTTTCCACATTTTTGATATATCCTGACTGGAGTTGGAGCAAACTGGACACCAGTTGCAGATTGTTTTTAACCCGGTGGTGAATTTCTTTGAGGAGCACTTCTTTTTCGAGCAGGGATGCTTTGATTTGTTCTTCAGTGCGCTTGCGTTCAGTAATGTCAATGATTGAGGCCAGGACAAAGGCACCTTCCTCGGTAATCAGCGGATTGAGGCCGATTTCAATAGCTATTTCCTGGCCATCTTTTCGCCGTCCATAGAGATCACGCCCCGCGCCCATTGGCCGGGCATGCGGGTTGATAAAAAAATCATTGCGGTAGGTCGGATGACCCTGGCGGTAGCGCTCGGGCACCAGCATTTCAAGGTGGTGATTGATTAGTTCCTGCCGTGGGTAGCCAAACAGGATTTCAGTTTGCGAATTGACCAGTACGATTTTGCCTTGTTTATCAACCATCACCATGGCATTGGGGGCGGCTTCGACCGCCACTCGAAATTTTTCCTCCGCACGTTTGCGTTCGGTGATGTCAATGATTGAAGCCAGGACAAACGAACCTTCTTCGGTAATCAGTGGATTGAGGCCAATTTCAATGGCCATTTCCTGGCCATCTTTGCGGCGGCCATACAGATCACGCCCGGCGCCCATCGGGCGGGCCTGCGGGCTGCTAAAAAAATCATTGCGGTAGGTTGGATGACTCTGGCGATAGCGTTCTGGTACCAGGATCTCAACCCGCTGACCAATCAACTCCTGTCGCGGATACCCAAACAAGATTTCAGTTTGCGAGTTGACCAGTACGATTTTGCCCTGTTTATCAACCATCACCATGGCATTGGGGGCGGCTTCGACCGCTACCCGGAACCGATCTTCGGTATGCAGGTAATGGGTAATATTGTGAATCATGACCGCAAAATTGGTCAGTGTGCCAGTTGTGTCGTGTACTGGTGCCACTGCCAGATACCCAAGAAAAAGCTGGTGGTCGGCCCGTTGAAACCAGCGTTCTCCCTCAACCTGTGATTGCGGGAAGCGTGTAATAAAATCATATTCTGATTCGAGATCGGTTTTGTGCCCCGATGGCTGCAAATAGGTCAGATATTGACCACACACCTGGTCAGCGGTGTATTTGGTGATTTTTTCAGCATTTGAATTCCAGGTGAGGATTCTGCCCTTGTGATCAAGCAGGAGAAATGCATAGTCTTGTAAATTTGACACCAGCGATGCAATGAGATTGGCTTGCATAATTACCTCACCTGGGAAAGGATCTTTTTCAGAATTGGATGAAAGAAAAGAAGAACATCATGTCAGTTTTACTTATTCTATCAAATATAAACCCAATTTTAATAACAGTTAGAATTTCTCTAAGATAACATGCCTTTACACGTTAGATGAAAGTGATAGGGCCCCTGGCAACAGGAACCAAACTAAAATCTCTATGAAACTTATTGATATTGGAATTAATTTAACCCATCGCTCATTTGAATCCGACCGGGAAGCGGTGCTCAGGCGAGCGCGTGAAGCCGGTGTTACCACCCTGATCCTGACCGGCACCAGCGTCAAGGGCAGTCGGGAGGCGTTGCGACTGGCCCGGCAGCATCCACACACCTTGTTTTCCACCGCCGGAGTTCATCCCCACGATGCCCGTCATTGCACGGATGAAACCATTGAAATCTTGCGAAAACTGGCCGAGTCGTCTGAAGTCGTGGCGATTGGGGAATGTGGCCTGGACTATAATCGTGATTTTTCACCGCGTCCTGACCAGAATCGCTGGTTTGAAGCCCAGATCAAGCTTGCCTCCGAGGTCAAAAAACCCTTGTTTTTGCACGAACGCGATGCCCATACGGCCTTCGTTCAAATTCTCAAACCGTATCGTGACCAGTTGACCGCCGGAGTGGTTCACTGCTTTACGGGTACGGAAGCAGAGTTAAAAGCCTATCTGGATCTGGATTTACATATTGGTATCACCGGCTGGATTTGCGACGAACGACGTGGACAGCACCTGCAAAAACTGGTGAAACTGGTGCCGCTCAATCGGTTGATGGTCGAAACTGACGCTCCGTTTTTGATTCCTCGCAACCTGCATCCCAAACCGAAAGACACCCGCAACGAACCAGCCTACCTGCCGCACATTGTGCGCACCATTGCGCGCTGTCTTGGAAAAACCCCGGAAGAAGTTGCCGCTGAAACGACAGCGACGGCGACGGCATTTTTTCAATTGTCATAGGGTTCCGGGTTCCGGGTTCCGGGTTCCGGGTTCCGGGTTTTCGAATTCATTCTTTTTCCGTGGGCTTCGCACCACGGCTATTGAACAATGATCCTGCGGGCCTCAAACCCTTATCCTGGCGCTTATGACCCTGAACCCTGAAAGATGATCGGGTGATTTTTTTCATCCCTCATCCTTCATCCCTCATCCCTTTTGAAAACCCTGAACCCTGAACCCTGAACCCTGAACCTTCAAGGTACTATGTTTATTGATTCACACGCCCACATTGACGGGCAACTCTATGACGAAGACCGGACCGCCATCCTGGCGCGTGCGGCTGAGGTTGGCATTGAATTGATCCTTGAAATTTGCAACGGCGATTTAGAGCAAGGGTCATTGGAAAAAGGGTTGGCGCTGGCTGCGGCTCATTCACATATTTATGCGGCGGTGGGGGTTCACCCTCACGATGCCCGACTCTATGACGATGAACTTGAAGCCCGCCTC
>DAOQNB010000216.1:0-2708 GCA_035335845.1 Acidobacteriota bacterium
AGCCCTGGTTTCTTCAGCCCGACTTCTTCAGCTCTGGCTAATGCCGTCAAATGTTCATCATCAAAGACTTCAAGTGATTCCAGGAGCAAATCGGCCTGACTGAGTTTGGTCTGGTCCACAATTGAATCGGGGATGCAGACACAGGTCAGCCCGGCACTCTTTGCGGATTGAACCCCCATCGGAGAGTCTTCAAATGCCAGACACCGCACCGGATCAACATTGAGCTTCCGGGCGGTGGTCAGATACACCGCTGGATGAGGTTTGCCAAAGGTCTCGTGCTCGGCTGAGTGAAACAAGGTAATGTGCGGGAGCAATCCCAATGTTTGCAGGGCAGCTTCGATAATCCGCACATATGACGACGAAGCAACAGCCATTGGTAACTGCTTTTCAGCAAAGAAGTTAAATATTTTTTCAACACCCGCCTTCGGTACCCCGCGCTGCCGGATGCAAAAAATCATTTCCTCAACAATTTCCTGCTCAACCACCTGGAGCGACTTGCCCTTCCAGGGAAATCGGTCATACCAGTAGCGAACAAACTCATCAACCCGCAGACCAATCGTCTGTTCGCAATCCTGGTGGGTAATCGGAAGGCCGAGCGCTCCGAAGACTTTGACTTCCGTATCCCGCCAGAGCGGTTCAGAGTCAATCAACAATCCATCAAGATCAAAAATTACAGCTTGAAACATAAGTAAAGTATGGAGTGCGGTGGCTTGACACCGCTTTTTTGTACAGCGGCTTGACGCTGTCCGATTTCTATTTTGTGTGGTATTAACTGGTGATAAACCAAAATAGTGCTACCTGATTTCTTCTCAAAGCGGTGTCAAGCCACCGCACTCCAAAATCAATGAATTATATCGGCTCAAAATTGAGTTTACTTCCCTTTCTTGAACAGGTCTTTCGGGAAATCTCGGATGGGACAGAACAGACGGTGTGCGATATGTTTGCCGGAACTGGAGCTGTAGGCCGACATTTCAAAAAATTAGGACTGAAGATCATTGCCAATGATCTTCAATACTATGCCTATGTTTTAAACAAAGCCTATCTTGAAATCAACCACCCTCCAGCTTTTACTCAGTTACAGCACCACATTGGAACTCACATTGAGACCGAGAAACAACCTGATAAGAACAGCCTGCTGGCACTCTTTGAATGGATCAATGACCTTCCAGAAAATGCTGGTTTTATCACCCTGCATTATTCGCCTGAAGGCAACCGGATGTATTACACCCGTGAAAACGCTGCCAAAACAGATGCTATTCGTCAGACAATTGAACAGTGGAGACAAGCTGGCCTGCTTTCAGAACACGAATATTACTACTTGCTGGGTGCTTTGCTTGAGGCTATTGACCGGGTGGCCAACACCGCCTGTGTCTATGAAGCTTTTCTGAAGAAATTCAAAAAAACAGCCTTGAAACCAGTAACGCTCAAGCCTTTAGAGCTGGTAAATCATGTTTCAGGATGCAAAGTCCACAACCGTGATGCCAATGAATTGATTGAAGAGGTTGAATGCGACATTTTGTATCTGGATCCGCCCTACAATGAGCGCCAGTACTCGTCAAATTACCATATCCTGGAAACCATTGCCCGCTACGATAACCCTCTGATTGCTGGCGTGACTGGCATCCGAAAAGGATATGCCCGTAGTTCCTATTGTCGAAAACGCGAAGTCATCCAGGCTTTTGAACACCTGGTGCGGCAGGCAAAAACACGGCATATTCTCTTGAGTTACAATGATGAAGGATTGATGACGTTTGATGAAATCCATCGGATTTTAGGCACGCGAGGCGAGGTCAAGACCTTCCAGACCACATACAACCGCTTTAAAGCTGACAATGGCCGCAAGTATAAACGCAGTCGAACCGTTGAGTATGTTCACTATGTTCGGGTGACGAAATCGTGAGCGTCACCGCAACAATCACTCCCCGTTGAAAGAACAAACTTCGATCTGGTCAAATCCCCATCCCTGAATCTTCACGGCTTCCGCTCAACCACATCCACATACACCTCTGGTTGGACTATGGCCTGGGCCAGTTTGCTTCGCCACACTTCTGCCTGTTTGAGCATCTCTGGTGTTTCGCGATCAGTTGCACAGACGACAAACCAGTCACTCTGGCTTGCCCCGACCATGGTAGCCAGGTTGCTGTGTGACTGGCATTGAACCGAATCAGCGGCGCAAATCACTTCCCAAACCCGCGACCGCTCAAACCATTCTTCATATTCGTCAGCTTTCGACGTCACCACTGAAATCCGGCAGACAATCACGGCGGATCCAGCCTCCGCTGGATGATCGAGACGAGCCAGCGCTTTGTGGAGCAGTGGCTGCATTTTTTCAATTTTTTTGCGTTCCCATTCCTGAGAAACAGGCTTCCACGGCCACTGGTCAATGAGTTCTATGGTTTGTCGGGCAAGGGAGAGCGCAAGATGAGGATGGGACATACGATTGGGGATTGGGGGTTGGGGGCTGAAAAACCTGGGCTGAGGGCTGGGGGCTGAAGAAGTCGGGCTTAGGGTATTGAAACCCGTCTTCTTTAGCCCGAGCTTGCGAGACTTCAGCCCGATATTCTTCAGCCCGATATTCTTCAGCCCGATGTCTTCAGCCCCGAGCTTGCGAGACTTCAGCCCGATGTCTTCAGCCCGATGTCTTCAGCCCCTGGCCCGGTATTTTAAAATTGTCCCGCAGCGGCACGGAACGCCGCTTTGGCCTGTTC
>DAOQNB010000216.1:2808-7992 GCA_035335845.1 Acidobacteriota bacterium
GCCCGGTATTTTAAAATTGTCCCGCAGCGGCACGGAACGCCGCTTTGGCCTGTTCAAATTCGGCCTGGACTTCGATCACTTTGGTGGCAGCTTCGGCGGTGGCACGTTCGCGCTGATTGACCAGAAAGAGAGTGCTGTCACCAAGCGCAAACCGGTCGCGTTCGCCCCGTTCGAGCGTAATCGCCAGTTGTAATTCCTGCTGGGCAGCCTGATAGCGTTGTTCGGCGGTTTGCAGGGCTGAGACGGCATCATCCACTTCGGTCAGAATTCGCAGGCGTTCGCTTCGGGTTTCAAGCTCCAGTTTCTGAATTTTTAACCGACTGGCTGCCGCACGTCCATCAGCCGTTCGTTGCCGGAGCGGCAGGGTAATTGAGACACCCGCTTTAATGGTTGAGCCAATGCCTTGATCTCCGACATCCCGACCTGGACTTACCGTAAAGTCAACCGCTGGCAGCCGCTGATTCTGGGCCAGATCCAGATCAAGCTGGGTAATGTCGCGCTGAATCTGAAGCCCTTTTAACTCTGGACGGCGGTCAATGGCTTCGGTCCGGGCACGGGTAATGACATCTATTGCTGGTACCACGGGCGGCGGTGTCATGACTGGAACCTGGTCAGCTACGGGCAATGGAGCAGGTAATCCGTTGTCCTGCCAGAGGAAGAGCGACAATTTGAAGGCCGCTTTCTGTAAGTCGCGCTCGGCTTTGGTCAAATTTCCTTCACGACGGCGCACCTCTTGTTCAGCTTCAACTTTGTCAATCGGGGGCAAGTCACCCAAATCAGCCCGCTCCTGGATCGCAGTCGCCCGAAACCGGGCAATGTCGAGCAAGTTGCGGGCAACATCCATTTTGCGTTTGGCCGCGACCCAATCCCAGTAACTTACCGACGCTTTGAGCAACAAATCCAGCCGGTTCTGGGCAAAATTGACATCGGCCAGTGGTTCGCCAAGCCGGGCCTGACGCTCAGCAATTGCTTTTTCATTGATCCTTGCCCCACGCAACAGCGGAATTTTCAACGCCACAAAGTACTCCCCGCCTTCACCGGTCAATGAAAGGGGTGATTTCACTTTTTCCTGATTTAACCGATACCCGGCAAAAATCTTGGCGCCATAGCGGGTCAGAAACCCGACCCCGAATTCATTGGTAAAGGCTTCGCTGACTTTGCCGGGACTCGATGAACTGTTATAGCGCAGGTATTCATTGGTGATTTCCCCAATTGGGTCAAAGGCACCTTCTTTTTCAAGACGTTTGGCCGAAGCAATGCGGCGTTCGACATCCGCCCCCAGCAATTTCGGGTGATTGGCTTCAACCTGAACCAGCACTTCATCGAGTTGGAGCGCCGGTAGTTGAGCGGTACCGGTGGAAGGTGGCTGCTGAATGACACCAACGCTCGGTACATTGACCAGTAGACGCCGTGCAGACAGTGATTTATCCGTCCCGGCATCTGAAAGAGTCACCACGCCTGGGATTGGAGGGTCGGTCTGGTTTTCTGAGCTGGTGCGTATTTCGGTACAACCTGGTTGCGCCATAACCGGGTGCGCGATCAGGCCAGCCCCGAGCACAACGAAGATAAGTCCGGCCAAGGGCGGCAACACCATTTTCAAATCATCATATCGCATACGCAATAAGTGAAATAATTGGAAGCATTGAACTTCCCTGAACCCTGAACCCTGAACCCTGAACCCTAAATAAAATAAGGCCATTTTCTGGCGATGGAGGTTCATTTGTCGTCTTTCCCTCCGCTTTTTTCCTCAGTTGACTTGCCCTTTGTATCCATTGGCTCACGGCTGACCGTTGCCGGGAAGGCATTAAATTGTCGCCACATTTCAAAGCCAATCGAAACGGTATCGAGCATCACCCAGCCAGTGACTTCGGCCCCAGGTCGGAGAAAACGTGGTGACGGCCAGGGTTCGTCCTTGCCCTGGGCGATGAGTTCGGTATCGGGCTTGATAATCACCCGATAGCGGCTTTTTCCATCATCCACGGCATCAATGACCGCCACTTTCCCACCAAATGTCCCGACGGCAACTGATGGCCAGCCTGAAAACTGGACTGCGGGCCAGCCTGCAAACTGCAACCGGACATGACGACCAACCGCCACCAGCGGGGCATCATTGTCAGACAAAAACAACTCAACAGCCTGATCAGTGGTCTGTGGCGCAATCACGGCCAGAATGTCTCCCGCCTTCACCGTTGCACCAGTACCAACCTTCAATAATCGGACCACCTGCCCATCAACGGGTGCGGTGACAATGCGCTGCTGAATTCGTCGGTCCAGATTTTGAATATCCACTTCGAGCTTTTGTAAGTCGCTATTGACCGAGGCAATGGTTTCGCGCACAGACGCCAGTGACGCCTGGATGCCACTGATGGTTGCTGCCGTGTCATTCACAACTTTGGTTTGATCGAGATTGCCCACGGTGGTGTCTTTACGGGCGACTTCAAGCGCGGCTTTGGCGCGCTCGACCTCGGTCTGAGATCGGACATAGTCCAGTTCAACCAGTTCCAGGTCACGTTTGGACCGCAATCCTTTTCCATGCAACTCCCGCACCCGATCAACATTCAGTTTGGCGGTGGTGAAATTCTGTTCCGCCGCCTGGAGTGATTGTTCCGCCGCCAGCAACCGGTCACGTGCCTGCAATGCTTTTTGCTGGGCAGCCGGAATGGCGACGTCACGCGAGTCAGTCAGAGATTGGATCTGGTTTTCGAGGGCCGCCGCCCGCGCTTCAGCCGCCTCACGGCGTGCCAGGAGCGCTTCCTTTTGGGCCGCCAGACGTTTGGGTTGATCTGGATCCAGAAACTTTGAATCAAGGTCAGCCAGTTTGGCGATCACATCACCAGATTTCACATTCTGGCCTTCAACTACATTCCACTCTACCAGTCGGGCTGGAATCTGAGCCTCAATATTTTGAGGGCGGTCCATCGGTGAAAACACCATAATCCGGCCAGTTCCAGTGACTGACTGCTGCCACGGCACATATACCAGGCTCACCGCCAGAACGATCACTAGCATGATCAGAACAATGGCAAGTGGGCGGGCTGAGTGCGGCGTAGCAACCATCCCGAGTGATTGCACCGGAATATCAGGTGTAAAAGCGGACAGACGTTGAGTAGGTAAAAGTGCTTCTGAATGTACAGCCATAATTTTTTTCGGGTTCCGGGTTCCGGGTTCCGGGTTCCGGGTTTTCAAGTCAAGTTAAGTCATTCAATCAAAAAAACTTGTTGGGCTGTGAACGAATATTCCCCAGGTCTCTTTCATCCTTTTGTCCTTTTCGTCCCGTTTGTCCTTTTGGTCTTTGGTTGACCCCATCACCCAATCAGGAATTTTGTTGCAATCGGCAATAGGTCAATGAAATCAAGGGGAATAGTCCACCAAAGGCACTGTCAGGTTTGGAAATGATTTCTTCGGTTCGACCACTTTCGACGATTTTTCCATTGGCCAGCAAATAGATCGAAGCCGAACGAGTGACCACTTCCGGATCGTGTGAAATATCAATAATGGTCCATTTGTTCTGCTGGTCAAAAATCGCATCCAGGATTGTCAACTTGGTCTTCTCATCAATTCCGATAAACGCTTCATCCAGAATGAGTAACTGTGGGGTGCCCACCGTAGCACGGGCAATCAACAGGCGTTGAATCTGCCCTCTGGAAAGATTGCGCCCACCACTGATCAGTTCGGTTTTGAGCCCTCGGGGCATTAACGCCAGATCATTGGTCAATTGAGCCATTTCCAGTGCTTTCCGGATGTCTTCATGCGTGAGATAAGCCCGGCCAACACGGATGTTTTCCTCAATTGTCCCTTCGAAAATATCATTGGCATCGCCAACCAGCCCGACAACCCGACGCAGACTTTCCAGGTCAGCGACCCGGACATCAACCCCGTTGATTTCAACAGTGCCGTGACTTGGTTCATTTAATCCACACATCAAAGACACAAGCGTTGATTTTCCGACTCCACTGGCACCGACCAGACTCACCCGGTCACCTGGGTTTAAAGCCAGGTTTAAGCCAGCAAGAATTGGGCTGACATCCCGATAGGAAAAGTGAACATCCCGGCACACCACAGTGGCCCCTTCAGCCAATCGGGGCACGGGATCACCGCCAACCCGTTCAACGGCTAAATCTGTAATGTGTCCGACCTTATCAAGCCCGGTGAGCAGGTCATATACTTCATCAAGTTGTTTGACCAGCTTTTCCATGGCAGCGAGCACTGCCGTGACGATCAATTCAGCCGCCACCAGTTGACCCAGTGTCAATTCGCGATTGATGACCAGCCAGCCACCAACCGCCAGAATGCCGGCATTGGCAATGGCCTGGAACAGAAAATTTCCGATGGCTTGACGCAGTAAAACCCGAAAATGGAGTCGTCGGGATTTGATATATCCCATCGTCAAGTTATCAGCCCGCTCGACCAGATACTGGATCGTGCCGCTCATTTTAAAGCTGCTATGGCACCGGGCGAGTTCTTCGAGCCAGGCGGCAACGGCATACTTCTGAACCGATTCCTGAATACTGGTGCGCAAACCGCCAATCCCCAGGACAAACACCACAAACAGGGCAAACACCACCAGGAATGAGTCAAATACCAGCAACAACGGGTTATAAACGGCCATTAAAACCAGTCCGACACTGACCTGGAGCAATGCCGTTAATCCATCAAGGAGCAACTTGGCAAAGGCTTTTTGGACAGTTAACACGTCAAAAAACCGGTTTACCAGTTCAGGGGCATATTCTTCAACCAGGGCTGAATGTCGAATGCGAGGGAGTTGTTTGGCTAACTGGAGGGCGACTCGAACAAAAATGCGCTGTTGCAGCGCTTCGACCAGCATGAGTTGGAAAACACGTAACACCCCGGCAAAGACCAGGCCGGCAAACACAATCAGGGTGAGTACCACCAGCGGTTGAGTCAACACATTGGCGGCAATCGTGTTGACCAGCGCCTGGGCCGCCAGGGGGACGGCCAGTGCCAGGACTCCGGTCATAACGGTATAGACCAGAAGCACCAGTAAATCTGAGCGATCCTCCCACAACATATCGCTCAGCCGGGAAAAGGGGCTCACATGCGGATGGTGTGAGGCTGGATGTGAAGATCCATTTGTTGCCATAGCATATCCCTTATAGGATGAAGAATTGAGAATTGAGAATTGAGAATGAAGAAACTTGTTGGTTCTTGGTTCTTGGTTCTTGG
>DAOQNB010000217.1:0-7977 GCA_035335845.1 Acidobacteriota bacterium
GGTCCCTTGACGGGTGGGCCATTCCTGGTGGTTGGAGACACGTTCAATAACCGGATTCAGGGCCGGTTTCTCCCAACTGGAAGCTGGATGTTGGTTGGGGCTCCGAATAATTCAGGGAGTAATCCAGGGCAATTTCGAAACCCAAGCAAGCTTCAGTAACACCAGTTATGTATTGAAACGCCTGGGGGCAGCCCAGTTTCTGGGTTGATACCATCTCGGAAGAATCTCCGTTGCGAAAAGGTTAGCTTTCGCCCGGATGGGCGGGAGGGTCAAGCTCAAGCCCCCTTTCCGCAACGGAGTTGAACGGATCCTGTTGTATGAGCGCACGTCTAAGTTATTGATACAATGGTGTTTCCACCAGTTCTTAGCCCGATGCCCTCAGCCCCAATATTGTATCATTTCTGCATCTATCGGATTTTGTGTTGGAGGCAAATCAGAAGAACCAATAAGTTGGTACCACCCGCATCAGCGGGTGGGTCTATCGGCTGGCCAACCCCACCCGCTCACGCAGGTGGTACTGACAAGTCCTTTCTTTCCAACACTATAGTTTTTCAGAAAAAGATTCCCCCCTGGGAACGCCGGCATCCTGCCGGCAACTGCTTGAACCGCAACCGATTGATGCCGGCAAGATGCCGGCGCTCCCAGGAAATATTTATCTGAAATGCTATATAACCCGGAACCCGGAACCCGGAACCCAAAATCAAAACTCAACCCAGCGAATCAACACCGGAACGCCATTTTCCCGAAGTTCGAATTCCAGCAGTCCTCCGGTGTTATCGCGGCTAATTTCAAAGCTGACGGTGGCTTTTTTGGACGTGCTTTTCCCAATCAGCGGAATCATTTGGGGTTGTTCGGTAACGGTGAGAAACGGGGCAGAGTCTTCAACCCGGCGGACCAGCAGTTCGATATTCTGACCACTGGGGGAAATAATATTGTTGATATACACATCCAGGTTTTGTTTTCCGGCTTTGCGCAATTTCTTTAATGGATCTCCAGGGAAGAGCAATTGATAGCTGTTAACCACTTTGAGTTGTGGCACCACCTCGGCTTTTCCCAGCTTACGCCCGTTCTGATTAAACACGCCGATTGACAGGGCTGCCAGGATATTGGCTTCATTGCGCCGGGTTAACACCGGAAGCGTGATTTCAGCCGCGGCACCAGGTTCAAGCGGTTCCAGCAACACATCAGGCTGTGGGATTTCCACATAAAAATCATCGAACTTGACTGAAAATCGGCTGACAGGGCTGGGTTTGGTCGTTGATTGATTGGTTATGCGGAACTTCAGTGGTGACACAATCCCTTCGCGGAACGTCGGTACCTCGGTCAGTTCAATTTTCATCTGGTAATGTGGCGTGAGTTCAAATGAAATCGGCTGCCCGGCAAGTTTGTTGCCAGTGGCGGAAACTTCGATCCGGATAGGGGCTGAGGCTGGCTGCCCGGTGGTTGGGTCTTTGACGACCAGGGCGGTATCGGTGATGATGATATCCATCACATCTGAAATATCGGTCAGGCTATCTGGTTGCAGGGCTTGATTGAGCACGACAAATGGTTGGGGGAGCTGGATGTTTTTCGGATCGGACCGTTGAACCAGAATGCTAATCGTTGAGGCGGGAATCACATCGGTACTGAAATTGCGCAGTTGAACCCGCAATTTCATCGGCTCGCCTGGTTCAATCAACCCATTTGGAACGCTTTCAATCGCTTCGGCAAACACCATTTGTACCGGATGTTGCACAAATTCATTCATTTCATCCTCGATTCCACGCTGGGTGGCATCGCGGGCAAAAGCCGGATATCGGGCCTGGAATTCGGTTGATTTGGCCTCGTTAAAGATCTGGGAATAGAGCTGGTCGGTGCGATTCCGGTAACCGTCAGTGCGACCCTTCAGGAGAAATTGTTGGTAAAACTGCGGGTAGGCAATCCGGTACGCCTTTTCGATTTCACCATTGCGAATGACTTCCACCAGCCGGGCATAGGTCTCATCATAGGCTTTTTGATAGCTTTCGCGGTATCCGACACGGGTTCCGTCTTCGCGTCCACGTTGATATTCGGTTTCATAGGATCTGGCTCGTGCGGCATTGCAGCCTTCAACTTCAGCAATTCTAAACGCCTCAAGGTAGACAGAGCGAAACACATCTGGAAACACGTTCTGAAAGCGTTGCTGGTATCCTTCGCGATACCCCTGACGATAGGCCCGGTTTTCAGCCTGGGTGGCATAGTTTGGGTTTGGATTGGCATAGCGGTAGTCAGGGCTGATTCCACTTGAATCCTGGGGTGATGGACAATCGTCACCTGATTTGGCCATACCTGATTCCGGTGGTTGTACCAGGGCCACTTTGGCAACTGATGGGCGCTGAAACAGAGAGGCTCGGGTAAACGGACGTGGTGGGTCGGTCAGCGAATAAGATTCCCGGTAAAAGGGTGGCTCAGCCAGGCGTTTTTGACGGTACGCATCACGGGCTTTTTGATACTCAATCAAGTCGGCCTGGCGGCGGGCTTCTTCGCGTCCGGCGGCTTTCCCTTCAGATTCCGCCCGAACCAGAATACCCTCGCGGTCAGCTTCAGCTTTGCGGCTGCCTTCTTCGGCGCCCACTTCATAGGCTGCCTGATACGCGTCCTGCTCAGCCCGCAATTGCCCGGCCTGGGCGCCATCCCGAAGGGCCTGAATCCGTGCGGCATCTTCACCGGCTTTGACGCCCGCCAGATATCCTTGTGGCCGGCTCTGATCCTCGCCCTCGCGAAGTCCCCGCTTATATTCAGATTCTTTTGCGTCAGCTTCACACCGCTGTCCTCCAGCTAAAAACCCACGCTGGTGGCCTGATGCCCGCCCCAAATCACGGCCTCGCTCACGGGCCTCCTGATCGCCACCGGGTTTGCCATCCACAAATCCCTGACGAAAAGCGGCATCAGTCAGAGCTGGGAGCTGGTCTGGTTCTTCGAGTCGCCCAGGGGTTGGGCGTTTATCGTTTTGACCATCATCGGCGTTTTCCCTGGTATTTTCGTCGCCATCATCACGCGTGGTGCGATCTGCCTTTCGCTCCTTCACCCGCTGATGGCGTCCAACATCGGACAGGGAAGGCTGGTCGCCGGTTTCTTTCTGGCGTTCAGGTTTTAGCTGTTTTTCTCTTTGCCCACCAAACGAGGCCGCAACCTGCGCCGGAATCATCAAAACCAGTACCAGAAATAGCACACTAAGTAGACGGAACAAGGTGAGTACATATTGTGGCATATGAAGATAAGCCCTGATTTCTAAAGGAAATAAAGAACTCAACCAAATGAAGAATGAGAGATGGAACATTGAGCTATGGCTCCCATTCAACCACTCTTTTTTCATTCGGTCATCGGTTCTGGCTGACACCTTGAGCAAGCCGTAGCTTGGACTGAAAAACCGACGTCATCGGTAAAGAACAGGCTGGCCGGGGGAGATCCGGCTGGTTTTCTAAAATATGGACTGAGTTGGCTGGTTGTGCAAGGAAACAGGTTGACTGAGGGACTGCTTTTCCTGCTTCCTTGCCTGAGATTTCATTGAGTTATCGAATCGTGATGACCAGTTCAACCGTGCGAGTTCGACCGCTGGCATCACGACCACTAAAAACAAGTGTTTGCTGGCCTTGCGGGGCATTGTTCTTGATTTTGACTGTAAAGCTCACGCTGGTGCCGCTTGTGGTTTGAGAAGCTGGTTTGAATTTGAACCCGGCGAGGGTGGGTGCTGTCACTGTAATCTGATCAGTCAACCCCCCGGTCCGGGCAATGGTGACCGTCACCGTGATTTTCCCACCCCGGGCCGGGGTTGGATTGGACGCGGTTGCCGCCAGTGAGAAGTCCGGTCCTTCGACAATAAATGCACGATCAGACGAGGCGCCTCCGGTTGGCGTAATGACTGAGATCACACCAGTGGTTGCTCCAGTTGGAACCGTGGCGCTGAGTTGGGTATCTGAAAGAACCTGAAAGACGCTTGCCGCAACATTTCCAAAACTGACACCACCAGTATTTGACAGATTCAGGCCATTGATTGTGACTTGAGTACCGACGGGCCCACTTTGAGGTGTGAATCCGACAATTTTCGGGATTTTGACAACCACCGTAAATGACTCCTGACTGGTTGCCGTGCCATTGGCCGTTGTCACCACAATTGGTCCTGAATCAGCGCCAATCGGAACCGTCGCCTGAAGCTGGGTGCTCGACAAAACTTCAAATGGGGCAGATGCCTGGCCAAACTGAACATTCGTGGCTCCAGTTAACTGGGTGCCAGTAATGGTGACCACGGTGCCTGACTCTCCGCTGGTTGGGCTGAAACTGGTAATCGTCGGAGGTGCGAACGTCACGGTGAATGATCCGGCACTCACGGCTGTTCCGTTCGGCGTGGTTACACGTAGCTGACCGCCCGGAGTTCCAGAAGGTACCACCGCCGTCAGTTGATTGGCTGAAGCGACCGAAAAACTGGTGGCAGGGACATCGCCAAACCGAACCTGAGTGGCGCCAGTCAAATTGCTACCACTCACGCTGACCGTGGTTCCAACCGGGCCGGAAGTTGGGAAAAAGCCAGCAATGGCTGGTGTTGGGTCAGGTTGGGAGGCCAGTGAAACCTTCCAGGCACCACGTCCGTGGGTAAAGGCGACCAGGTTTCCATTGTCCTGACACAGAGTTTGGACTACGGTGTTGGCAAATCCGGTGTTTTCAACCAGCCAGGTGCGACCACTATCCAGCGTTGTAAACACCCCAAGATCAGTGCCGACAAACACTCTGGCGCTATTTCCTGGGTCAACCAGTACCGAATGCACCGGAAGATCCGGTAATTTTCCGCTTCCAACGCCATCAAACGGCATCCAGCTTGCCCCGGCATCGGTGCTTTGCCAGACGTGGTTTCCACCAAACGTTGAATAGGTCGCATAGACCACAGATGGGTTTTTCGGATCAAAAGCCAGTGACGACACAAACCCTTCGCGGGGCTGAACCGCCGGCCACACCGTTTCGCGATTGGAACTCAGCGCAGCGGTGGTTCGGTGGATAAATCCATCGGCACGACCAGCCAGGACAATGTTTGAGTCCTGAGGAGAAATCGCAATCGCGCTCACGCTCGAAAAACTCTCTCCTTCATAGAGCGGGGCGCTGCCAAAATCCCAGAAAACCATGGCGTTGTCGCATTGCCACATGCGCTGACCGCCGGTCCAAAACCGCTTTGGATTTTTCGGATCCATGGCAAACGGAGTGATGAATAAAAATCTGCGGTCAGCCAGTCCAAATGATCCGATTTCAAAGGTTCGTCCACCGTCATTTGTGACATAAAAGCTGCCGTTTGGTGTCGAAACATACTGTGTCAGCAAATTGACTGGATCAATCGCCACATAGCCGCCATCGCCGCCAAACACACGCCCCCAGTTGATTCCGGTTGAATCGCCGCCACGAACCGTCCCGTTGTCCTGGGTGCCGCCAAAGTAAAAGCGGGCACTTTGATAGGCTGTTCCATGGTAAAACTGGGTGACGGAATAGCCATTGTTGAGCGAACGCCAAAACACACCGCCATTTTCAGTGCTACAGGGGGCCTGATCTCCTGTAGCGGATGGGCCACGGGCATTGTCGGTTCGTTCAATCCCCCCATCACTGGTCACAAACATGGTTTGATTGCGCGCCCCGTCATATTGTGGATGAAACACAATGTCGTGATGGTCGGCGTGCGAATAGCGCGGTGCTTCGGGTGAAGCCCACCAGTGACTGATCATGCCCCAGTTGGCGCCGCCATCGTCTGATCGAAACAGGTCAATGCCGCCGGCAAACACAATGTCCGGGTTGATCGGGTCAACCGCGATGATATTGTCCCACCAGCCCTGATTGAAAAAGGTCGTAGGGCCGCTAAAAATCCGGCACTCGTTTAAAAAAGCAAAAATGGTGTTTGAGAGCAGCACCGTGTTGAGTCTGACTGGATCTGTATTGCGCACGCGGGCTGACCAGGAACCAGGGTCGCCGTTTGAAGTTGATCGAAACACCGCGTGTAACCCATTGGTGTAATTAAAATCAAACCGGCTTTCGATACTGGCCGACATGGCATAGATGGTGCTTTGATCCGAAGGCGCAATGGCCAGGGAGGTTCGGCCCATCCCGGTTTCATTGAGCACCGTTTCCCAGTTTCCAGTGCCTGCCGCATCTTTGTTGCGCAAGATTGCCGCCTGGGCAAACGTGCCAATCGTGGCAAACAGAAAATCAGTCGGCTGGTCAGTTCGAAGTGCCAGATCCATTGCCCCACCGCGCACGTCGGTGGCATACACCTGCTGCCACGAGTCGCCACCGTTGGTTGTCCGCCAAATGCCGGTTTGGGTGGCAGCATAGACGCGATTGGGATTGGTCGGGCTGACCACCAGATCATTGACATACTCAAAGTTTGAGTTGTTGATTGTATCGGGCAGATGTTGCCAGGTGGCGCCGCCATTGGTAGAGCGAAAAATTCCATTGCCCGATGCACCACTCCCGCCACGGGTAACGTCAAGTGACAGAAATCCTTCGCCCGTCCCGGCATAGATCACAAACTGGTCAAGGGTTGGACCGGGCACCACCGCCAGCGCACACACTGCGAGATTGGCCAGCGCGTCGGTGAGCGATTTCCAGGAGCCGCCGCCATCGGTGGACCGCCAGACGCCCCCACCCACGCCCCCGGTAAACAAAATGGATGGATCCGTCGGATTGACAAACAGTTTCCGGGTGCGTCCCCCAATATTGCCCGGCCCCAATTCAGTCCAGGCGCCCAGTGACTGGCGTTCGGTGTCGGAAAGCCGTGTCTGTCGGAGTTGCTGGCGCGACGGAAGCCGTTTTCCAAGTGCGGTTGAAACCTGGGGCATGGTTTCCATTTTTTCCAGTGCCTGAATGTAGCGTTCCATCGGAAGCGGCTCATCTGGGCGGATTGTTCGCTTGCGATAATCCCACTGGAGTGCCTCTCCTGGCTGGTCAAATCGCATTCGTTTTTGCTTGTCCGCCAGGCGTTTGGCCAAAACCGGGTCTAGCGGTTTGGTGTTGTTTTTCGCTGAGCTGGTTGGGGATGTTTGACCAGACTGGCGCAAAGTAGGTTTGCCAGATTTGGAATGTCGAGCATAGGATTGGGGCGCGCGGCGTTGCGCCAGGGTTGGGAATCCACCCAAAACGCCCAGCATCAAGGCACAACAGAGCCCGATTCCGCAGAAAACAATGAGTGGTCGGTGATGCAAAAGTGAAAACCCGCGTACATCTGAAACCTGCATAAAGTATTCATCCAAATAGCGAAAGAGGATTAACAACGCTCATGAACCGAGCTGTGATATTTGATTTTGATGGAGTGATTGTAAACAGCGAGCCCATTCACTTTCAGGGGCTCAATCGGGCCTTAGCACCCGAGGGGATTGATGTTTCTTGGGAACAATACCAGGAAAGGTATCTGGCTTTCGATGATAAAACCTGCTTTTCGGCTGTCTTCCAGGATTGGGGGCGCGAACTTTCTTTGAGTAAACGGACTGAATTGATTGAACGCAAAGCCGGGATTGTCCATCAATTAATGGAAGGGGGGGAATCGCTTTTCCCAGGCGTGATGGAATTGATTCCTCGCCTGGCGACAACGGTTCCGCTGGCGGTGAATTCCGGTGCGTTGCGAGCCGAAATTGAACTGGTTCTCACCGGAACGGGTCTCCGGCATCATTTCACTACGATTGTCAGCAGCGAAGATGTCACCCGCTGTAAACCGGATCCAGAAGGGTATCTGCTGGCCCTGCAACGCCTTAATGAACTCATCAACCCTCACCCGTGGCTCCAGCCGGAAGATTGCTGGGTGATTGAAGACTCGGTTCAGGGGGTTGAATCTGCCATCCGGGCAGGAATGAAATGCCTCGCCGTAACCAATTCCTACCCCGCAGACGCGCTCAGTCGTGCCACCCGCATCGTGTCAACCCTGGAAGGCTGGCAACCTTGAATGAAGAATGAAGAATGAAGAATGAAGAATGAAGAATGAAGAATGAAGAA
>DAOQNB010000218.1:0-7967 GCA_035335845.1 Acidobacteriota bacterium
CGGTATGGTGCCTTCTACTGATCCTGACTGGGGACAGCTTAGGGTGGGCAAGTCAGCAAGATAACCAGCCGGTTCAAGACCCATCCCAACTGACCTCCCAGGCTAAAGCCTTCGAAATCAATGGAAACAACGTCCAGGCTTTTGTAACCTATTTAAAATTTCCCGGTGGTGAGCGCTTTGCAGCCTTGATTGGAAAAACTGACCCAACTGTCTATCTGGCAGAACTCGACTCCATTGAAGCAAAAACAAAAGGTCCGCTCAACCCACGATTATGGCTGGTTCGCGGCGATTTGCAGATGCAATCAGGCAAGAACGCTGAAGCACTGGTCTGGTATCGTAAGTTTGTGGCTGCTATCAGCCAAACAGCAGATCAAGGCTGGGAACAAGGCTGCGTTCCTCAAATTTATTACCCCGTGAGCCCTCAATTTCTGGAGTTGTACAATGGAACTCGTGGACCCAGTCCATATGAACCCGTAGAAATTTATCCCAGTTTACCTTTTCATTTCGGATCCGGAAGTCAGATTGATAACTGGTTAATCCAAAGATTTCTCACGCTGGGGGCCTGGGAAGACGCCGAGCAAGAATTCAAGCGAGTATGGGCAATCTATCAGGATGCAAGCTCAAATAACCAATTGAGTGGGCTCGCCCGTCAATTTGCCCTGGAATATGCTTTTTTTCTCATCAAGTACCGCCAACCTCAAAGAGGGCTTGACCTGTTGCTCAATGTCTTTTTACAACTTGATTTGGAACGAAACCCAGCAGTTGATTTCAGTCTCCAGGAAAATAACTCCCGTCACAAAGCACAAGCCAACGGAACGAAAGCTCCCCCCTCTCATTCTGAGGAGTTTCGGACCATTCTTTTAAGAACGAGTGTATTTTCTGGATCTGAGTTTATCCGATTGGCCTATGGGCAGTTTCAGTGCCATCAACAAATCCCGTCTCTTACATTGGCGATCCAGCGTCAGATTCAACACGGACGGAATCAGGCCCGGTGGGTTCTGGCTCACATCCTGCAACTGGAAGGAAAGAGTGACGAGGCGTTGGCAACTGAACTGGAGTACTTACGTCATGCTCAATTCAATGCCCTCACGATTACCTATCGATCAGGGTTGACCTATGAGCGATTTAATCGTCTATCAGAATCAGCGACCGCTTTCGAACAAACTCTGACACTCCCTGATCAACCGATTGCCTTACCTGATCAGGATGGCCATCAATCAGGTTCTTTGGTATTTGATTTAAGCCGCAACCGAACCCTGGAGTTTTCAATTGATCAAAAAAGTAAAGTCTTGAAACGGTTGTTTGAAATTTACTGTGTCTTAGGCGAAACAGAGAAAGCACTGAACGCTGGTTTGCGACGACTTGAATTGGAATCATCTTCGTGGCGAGCATTGATGGATGACACTGAGTTTGAAGTGCTCTGCAACCTCTTTCTCTTGAGCGGGCGCCAGGCACAACTCACGGATTGGTATCGGGGTCACGCCCATCAGTTTGAGAACTATCCGACTCGCAAGGTGAGGATGTCCTTCATTCTGGACGATCAGGACCTGTTTATTCAATCCCTGGTTTCACCAACCAAACCGACCAAAGGGAACCTCGATGCGTGGGTTAAGTTGCTTCAAAGCCGTAAGAAGGAATGGCTGCAACCTTTTTTGGAAGCTATGGCAAAAGCTGATCCCACAAACGAAGAGGTTGCCCGTGCTTTATTCACGGTAAACCCCAATGAACCACCACCTGGCAGCGAAGCATACTGGGGGAAACTGTTTGAGCAGCGATCAAGGTTTTTGGAACCAGAGCTTTTCTTCAATCAACTGTCACCAACTCCGCAAACAATTGCCATGGTTGAGCAAATCCTGATTGAAAACGGTAAGCCAGTTCCAGGCGTAGCATATGGGTTGATGCGAATGTATGAAAAAACCAATCAAGTTGACAAAATGCTGGCCCTGGCCTTGAACCTGGCACGTACCTGGAAGCTTCCTGAGAAACGAACCTGGGAGGAGTGGTCTGGGAGTGAATTGGTCAACCCAACTCTGGCAATAGCCATTCAACATATCAGATCACCTGAAGACCAAAAAACATTACTCCAGGCCCTGGAGCAAACGTCCTGGGATAAGGCCACCACTCAATTGAAACGAGCAATTGAGGGTCAGGATCTCACCTCACCACCAGCAAAACCGCTCCCCTGGCACAATATTCCCAATGGAATTCGGCTCTTTGGGGCGCATGAAAATGTGTACAGTCTATGTCGGGATCAAAAACGAGTGTATGTTGGATACCCGTGGGGCGTGGCCGTATACAATTTTTCAGGCCATCTCATCACCCAAATTGCGCTCGAAAGCGGGGCGCACCATATGACAGTCATTCGAGGGGCGCTGTGGGTGGGGACTGAATTGGGAGTCAGACGAATTGACTTGAAAACCTTTACCGTCACCGGGTTTAGATGTGACCAGGAAGTTCTGAGGTCGGAAAATCAATCTAATTCCAACCAAAAGGAAAATTGGGTTCTAAGTCTTGCGCGTCAGGGAAATATCCTGTGGATCAGCACTATCAATTCCATCCGCAAATACAACACCTCGACCCATGAATTGCGGGTCTATCAACTCCCTAAAAAAAAAATACCAGAGCGCCTGGGAAAGCACCAACTGGCTGGTTGATGGACCCTATATCTGGGCCCAACTCGATAACCTCCTCATCAGCCGGTACAATCCCAGAACTGATCGTTGGGAATCCCCACAGTTTCCACCCTATCAATCAATCCAACTGATTGAACTCATTGATGGTGTGGTATGGTGTGTTCTCTTTGAAGACGAGGCAGATCGAAATGGGAAATTAGCCACTATTGACCCAACAACATTAAAAGTCACTCAGCTTAAAACTGAACCGTCACCAGCATACCCAAATCCTTCTTTTGAAAAGTTTGTGAGTTTTTATGGGCGATGGCAGGGGAAACTCGTCTTCACCAGTTCTAAAAACTCACCGCAGATTTATGACCCGGTGACCAGGAAACTGACCTGCTTTATCCCTTCCAGCCCCAATACCAACTCTGAAGCGCAACAGGTCCAGGCCCGGACACAATATCTACAAGAAACAATCAAATCAGACCTCCCCAAGTTTTTTCAACCTGGACAGGTTTATCGTAACCCAGATGGCGGAATAGTTTTTTATGACAACCAGTACGACTCCGCTGGGAAACTGAGCCTTCCATTTGTCAGCCATAAGTATTTTTTCCTCCCATTACCAAATGCAACTGCCTTCTTCGCCGGACCAGCCAGTGGCTCTCAAACCTTTCCATATTCAATCGATGAGAATTTTGGTTCTCATCCAGAGTATTCAACTTCAGGCGGTCAAACGGGGGGTGTCTGTTTGAGGCTTCGGGATGGAACATTCCGTTTCCTTTCGCCATCAATCCGGAGAGCGACCATTTGGGGAGATACAACCTACTGTGCCATCCCTGATTTGGACCATGACCGGATTTGGGTCGGAACATCGTGTGGGTTGACGCTGTTGAATCAAAATCTGCAGGTCATCGGGACGGTCACAACCAGGGATGGATTAGACTCAAATCTAGTCAAAAATGGCATTGGTGGTCCTCAAATTGTACTGAGTCATACTGAATCCCTTTCTTTGTTTGACCCCAAGACAACCATTTTTACGACGCTAAACAAGAAAGATGGACTTCCGCCATTTAAGATTGATTCATTGTCCATCGAAGATCAAAAACTCAAAATCCAGTTTGCTCCTCGCTATTTGACCCGGCAGCACATCACCATAACTCCGACGATTTATGATTTTGAAACCCACCACCTGGCCCCATCAATTGTGAGCCAGTCAATCAAGGCGCAATTCCCACAATATCTTGAAAAGATGCCATTTATGGGAGGGGTCATTTACGGGAAACAGGTTATCAATGGTAACACCTTTGTATTTGGCTCCCGTGGGTTGATGATCCTGCCAGATGAGAAACTCCCATCATTTCAGATCCCAGAATGGCCAGTTCGATTTTCCCCTCAAGGAATTTCGTGGTTAGACGTGGACAATCAATTCCCTCAATTACCCAATTTGCAGCCCATCAATTCCCAACCAGGAAACCAACCAGGAAAATCCCAACCAGATCAACCGCCAGGCAAGATTCAGACACTGAGTTCCAATCATCCAGGACAGGGTCATCCATCATCTGGATCAGGTCACACGACTTCGAGTCAGTCGAAGACGCTCATCGGGATATCCCGGCTTCAATCCCCGTGTGATGAACCCATTTCGTTAGAGTATCTTCGAAAACTGATCGAAAACCCTTTTGTAATTCAACAATGGAATGACCAGATATGTATCAAGGCCCTTGGGAAAGCGGTTTCCACTGACCCGGAGATGCTTGAACTTCTGCTCAGATCCAACCCTCAAACCGAACACTCGCTTCAAGGCTATAAAGCCTTGTTGAAACAACTTTTTGCCCACAGCGATAACCAGGTACTCCCAGTGCTTCACCAGGCCCTGAACTCAACTCATTTGGTAGTGAGAAGAAACGCAGCCTATGCCTGTGCTGCCGCTGGTGATACATCTTCAATTCCACTGCTGATCCAGACACTGGACATTGAGTCTAATTTTGTCCGGGCTGGAGTGATATGGGCACTCAGAGAACTCAAAGCGGAGCAAGCAGCGGCAAGATTGTTCAATATCTATCTTGAAAGCAATTGTTCGAGTTCCCGGTTTTCACTCCCACTTCGAACTGGTGAAATGAATCATTTGTTTGAAAAACATTACCGGGAATTGAAAGCGCCCACACCTCAACTGGGTTCCAGTCAGAGTGACAACCCAGATCAATTGAACAAGGATCTGATCTCGCGTGAGTATAGTTGGGAAGAGACCTTTCGATCTATTTGCTCTCACTGTCCGCAAACCTATTTTCAATTGGAAATCGAACGTGGTGGATACTATGGCGCCGTTCGGGCAGCCCGATGCCTGGAAAACTGCTCTCCTTTGGAGATTGAACAAACGAAAGGCATTCTGCGCCCTCTTGCGGCTAGAGGAATCATTGAAGCCGCAGTAACCCTCCTGATTTTAGGCGATAAGAACATCCAACCTACTATTTTGACCTGGTTGAAAGAGAAAAGACGGACATATGCTGACCGTGATCTGATACTGAAGGACCTTCTAATGGAGTTACACCGTGTGAAGGATAAATCAAAACTCATTTTTGCCCGTGAGATTCTGACTCACTACGTAGACGATCCAACTATTGATTACCACACGAGCGGAATTATTAAAGGGTTGATTCAGCCCTAAATCAAACCACAGGAGATTGAACCACATCGGGTTCAGGGGGATGTTGGGGGTTCGGGGTTGATCCAAAGCCGTCGAACTGGCCGGTGACTCATCACGGCCCAACTCGATGGTCTGAATCTGAAATCAATCATCAGTCTTCCAACCCTGTGTGAACTGATTTAGTCACAACATGTGTTTCGTTCTGACACCCTGGTTTCCCAGGAACGGGCACCCGATTTCGGGTTCATTGCCTGAACTTATACCATTTAGGGTTCAGGGTTCAGGGTTCAGGGTGGCGAGGAAATATCATCCTTTCAATAATTTAGCTTTCCCATAAAACGGGAAGCTCATTACAAAATGGTACCAATATCAATAACATCAACTTCTTTCCGGCTTTCCTTTGTTTGCAATCACATAGGCCAGGCAGAACCACTGGAAAACAGCATGAACGGTGCGGGATCTACATTATTTGGCAATGAGGTCTTGGATTTTGAGAAAGTTAAGTCATTCAAACTATTGGATTTCACTGAACCCTGAACCCCGCAACCCTGAACTCTGAATCGTATTCCCCGTCTGGTTCCGGATTGAAACTGGCACAAGGGTTGCACTCCTTCAAAAGATTCACTGTCTCACTTTTCCCGGACTTTTTAAGGAGGCCCACTATGACCCTGACCCATCTGGCCAAGGATTTACGGTTCAGTTTGCGATTACTCTGGAAAAACCCTGGTTTCACGCTGGTGGCCGTGCTGTCGCTGGCCCTGGGCATCGGCTTAAACGCCACCGTCTTTACCTGGTGCAAAGCCGCGATTTTGGATCCGCTTCCGGGTGTGCCCGACGCCCGGAGCCTGATTTTGGGGTTTGGCGCGACCCAAAGCGGCAATGCGTTTTCGATTTGCTATCCGGATTATGCTGATTTGCGCGACCAGAACACATCGTTTGAAGGACTCGCCGTTTTTCGCAACTTAACCGTCAATCTCAGCCAGGATGGCAAGACCGACCGGACCTGGGCCTGTCTGGTCAGTGGAAATTACCTGGATGTACTGCACGTCAAACCGCTGCTGGGCCGTTCATTTTTACCCGAAGAAGATCGCACGCCTTCCACTCATCCAGTTGTCCTGATGAGCTATAACCTCTGGCAATCGAGATTTCATGGAAATCCAGACGTGGTTGGTTCAACTTTGACCATCAACGGCAAGCCCTTCACCGTGATTGGGGTCACTCCCAAAGGGTTTGTCGGAGGAATTGTCGCCATTTCGCAGGATTTGTGGATTCCCATGATGATGCAGGAATCCATCCGACCAGGAAAAGATCTCTTGACCAGTCGCGGCAATCGCTGGCTGCAAATGATTGGACGGCTCAAACCTGGGGTTTCCCTCCCGCAAGCCCAGGCCAACCTCAAAGCTATTTCAGCCCACATTGCTGAAACCAACCCAACCACCAATACCAACTGGACGGTGGCGCTCTACCCACTGACTCAATCACCCGAAGGCGCCTCAAAAATTCTGGGCCCGGTCCTGTTACTTCTGATGGGTATTGTCAGCGTTGTCCTGCTGGTGGCCTGCACCAATGTTGCGAACCTGTTTATGATCAAGGCCACCAATCGGCGCAAGGAAATCAGCATCCGCATTGCCCTGGGGGCCAGTCGGTGGCGGATTATCAACCAGCTTCTGGTAGAAAGCATGGCGCTGTCAGTCATTTCCGGTGTTGTCGGCCTGTTTATTGCCGTCTGGACCGCAAAATCCTTGTTGCTGATGCTACCCACCCAACGGCTTCCGATTTATTTGGATTGTTCGATTGACCAGCGGGTTTTGTTGTTTACGTTTGGTATCACCCTGGCAACGGGCCTGCTGTTTGGGTTGATTCCAGCTTTGCAAACAACACGATTCAATCAGGCCACCACACTCAAAGATGAAGGCTCATCGGTTACGCTCAATCCCAAACAATCGAAATTGCGCGGCAGTCTGGTTTCGCTCCAGGTCGCCTTATCGCTGGTGGCTTTGATTACCGCCGGGTTGTTTGTTCGGAGTGTGTATCACTCGGTCAACACCAGTCCTGGGTTTTCCGTGGATCAAATCTTTGTTGCAGCCTTAGATGTTTTCCCAAATGGATATGACCAGAAGCGAGGGAAAGCATTTTTTACCGAACTTTTGAATCAAACCCGCTCACTCCCTGGTGTTCAATCAGCCAGTTTGTCGCGCGCCGTGCCGCTGGGGTTTATGGGCCGGAGTTCAACCTCGATTAAAGTTGACGGCTATACTCCACGTCCTGAAGAAGATATGGACACCGAATATAACATCGTCGAAACGGACTTTTTCCGGACAATGGGCATTCAGTTTACCGCTGGCTCAGATTTTCGCCTGCTGCCACCACCACAAACGGACCAGCCGGATCCAAACCGCATTGAACAGGTCATCGTCAACGAAACCTTTGTCAAACACTACCTCGGTGGAGGCAATCCACTTGGTCATCAACTCGAAGTCAACAGTCAGAAACACCAAATCATTGGGGTGGTCAAGGATATCAAGCTCCGGTCAATGAATGAATCTCCCCGGCCCTATATGTATTTGTATGTACCAGATAACTATCGGTCAGACCTCATCCTGATGGTCAAAACTGAATCGGACCCACTGACACTGTACCCGACCGTGAGGAACATTGTGGCGGGACTTGATGCAAACATTCCGCTTTTTGACGCCAAATCACTGGCC
>DAOQNB010000219.1:0-7956 GCA_035335845.1 Acidobacteriota bacterium
CCCAAACTGACCGGCACTGATATGTGAGCCAGGTGGTGCTATGTTGGGCAAAATTCAGGTCATTCTTCATTCTTCATTCTTCATTCTTCATTCTCAATTCTTCATTCTTCATTCTTCATTCTTCATTCTTCATTCTCAATTCTTCATTCTTCAGAAGTTACAGGCTTATCCCAAATTTTTGACAGCAATCAAGACAGATTCAAGCGCCCGGGAGAGCGGCTTTTTGTCTTCGAAGTAAACGCTTTGGGGCACATCTGAACTCAACTGATTACCAAGCTGTTTGACGATTTCAACGGCTTCGCTCAGCGACTGCTGGGCTTCTTTGGTTTGGCCAAGGAAAAACTGACATCGCCCCTGGACAAACAATGCCCGCCAGCGCCACGGGAGGGCTCTAAAGTCAGCCGTCGTCGTCAGCACGCTCTGAATACTCTCCATGGCATCGGACGGGCGACTTTGTGAAAGATAGATTTCAGCAATTCCAAGCAACACATCACATTCCAGAATTCGGTCGCTGATGCTGGAAATGAGTTTTGCCGCCTGTTGAAAATAATCGAGTGCCTGTTCGTGTTCGTGGCGGCTCTGGTAGGTTCGGCCAAGAAAAAACAACGCCGTTGCCTCAAGCTGTTTACTGCCGATTTGACGCGACAGGGCCAGTGCCTGCTGGTTGAGATCCATAGATTTGCCAAAATCACCCAAAACCCGCTGACATTCACCCAGATTTGCCAGTTCGATGGCCTCTCCGCGTGGGCGATTGAGTTCAGCCGCTGCCTTGAGTGATTCCTGGAATAACTCGTGGGCGCGGTCCGGGCGATTTTGAGCCAGATAGGCAACGCCAAGAATATTGAGGGAAATTGAGTATCCTAGCCGGTCGTTCATCTGCTGGGCAATCTCGCTGGCAGACTGGGCACACTCAACGGCCCGGCGATACTGACCTTGTTTGATCAAAACATACGCCAGTTCGCGCAAGGCCATGCTCTCGCCCATTCGATCTTTGATTGAACGTGACAACGCCAGGCTCTTTTCCTGTGATTCAGCCGATCTGGCCAGTTGCCCCAACCGATCATAGACCATGCCAATTGTACACAGGGTTCGGGACTCAGCTTTGGTGTCCCCGCCGCGTCGGAGAATTTCCAGGGCCTGCCGGCAATAAAGCAATGACAGAGCATATTCACTTCGGGCTTCGCACAATTCCCCGAGCGCCCCTAAGGTCCGACCACGCAGCAACTCATCGTTTAAATGACGGGTTAAGGCCAGAGCAAGCTGCAATTTCTTCTCGGCGTCTTCAAGCTGACCAAAACTGATGAGCAAATGGCCATAATTTAAATTGAGGTCCACCAGTTGCTTGAGTTGCGTGGGTGAGACCTTTTCAAACGAAGCGCCTTCCTCACCGCCAACTTCGGGGACCAGATTGAGCTTGCGTTCGGCTTCTTCGGCCCAGCTAAAAAATCGCCGGGCATCATCCACCGCCCAGGCCCGCCACGCCTGAATTCCAGCCGCCACGGCATACTGCAGGGTTTGCTGGAATTCCCCCCCGTTATAGAAATGATACGCCAGTTGTGCCAAAACCCGCCCGGTCTGACCGGAGGTACTGTATTGCTGTTCTAACGCCTGCCCAACCTGGGTATGCAACGAGCGTCGTCGCCGTCGGTTAAGACGGGCGTACAACACCTTTTGCACCGTTCCGTGATAGAACCGATAGGCGTCATCATCGCGGTCTTCGATTTCGCTGATCACCTGCTGAGCTAACCCGGCTTCGATGGCATCAAGCAACTCACGTTCGGTCCGGTTGGTCACCAGTTGGAGCAAATCAAAGGTAAATTCCTGACCAATCGCCGATGCCTGGGCAAAAATATCCAGCGCTTCACCACTGACCCGGCTCAGTCCAGCTTCAACCACATCAACCACGGATTGCGGCAGCACAATGTCGTCCAGCTCACCGCATTCCCAGCTATCATTGCGACGGACAATCCGACCTTCCTGAACCAGATACCGCACAATTTCACACAGAAAATATGGATTCCCTTTGGTTTCCACATACAGATGTGAAACGGCAAGCGGCGAAATACGCAGGTTTGTGAAAATTGAGCGCAACAACGACAGGGTGTCGTCTTGAGAGAGCGGGTCGAGCGTCAGGATTTCACACCCAACTGATTGATTCAACGTTCGAATCCAGTTCCGCAACGGATGGCGATCAGTGACCCCTTCTGAACGTGCGGCGCCAATCACCATCAGGCGTTGGCCAGTTGCCGCCCGGGCCAGATACGCGAGCAATTCAAAACTCAGTTCATCAGACCAGTGCAGATCATCCAAAAATAAGACCACTGGCTTTTGCTGGGCCAGGATGAGAAACAGATTCGTCAGGTACTCGAAGGTCAGGTATTTCTCGTGGGCGTTTTCAACCTGCACCAGGTCACAGAAATACATAAACCCTTCGTCACTTCCAAAATCCTGAAAGACCCGATCTGTCAGCGTTCCAAACACGGCTTCAGCCTGCTGGCCATTCTCAATTTCAAGCAGTGCCTGAATTGGCCCGCGCAGGCTGTCATAAAATGTTTTATAGGGTGCCCCCTGGCCAGCTTCAAAAAAGGCGCCTGACAAAAATGTCACTTCTTTGCCGGCCATCCGCCGTCGAAATTCTTTGGTGAGTCGGGTTTTCCCAAGCCCGGTCGGTCCCTGAATCAGCACCGGTTTGGTTCGACCGCGCATGGTTCGGTCAAAAGCATCACTTAACTGGCGCAGTTCCCGTGCCCGCCCGACAAAGGCATTAAAGTTCAAGCGGGCAGTCGAGCGATCATCGCCTTCTTCACCCAGGCGGTAGACGCCTCCGTGATGTGATTGTTTAGCCTGACTCAGTGCCCGGCTGGCAGCATCCAGCAAATCCTGGGGTGTGGTGCCATCCTCAGGCGAAGTCACCACGGCAATGGTTACCTTTAATGGAACGCCTTCGCTGACCTCTGACTTGAGAAATACATGACTGGTGATTTCCTGCTGGAGTGCCTGGGCCAACCCAAGCGTTTCTTCAATTGCCTGATCAGCCACCAGAATCAAAAATTCGTCGCTCCCGGCCCGGCTCACGATGCCTTGATCACCAACCTGGTCACGCAACCAGCTTGCCAGTTCTCTGAGCAGCAAATCCCCGGCTCGATAGCCATATGAATTGTTGATCTGTCCAAACTGGTCAATGCCCAGCATCAACACGGTTACTTTTTTTGATTCAACCAGTGTTTCATCAATTCGCTGTGACAGATAGGTGGTGTTATAGATCCCGGTCAGACTATCAAAATGCAGTGAGGCAGTTCGGCGAAAACCAGTCGGGCGGCGCACAAACCCGGAATCAGTGGTCCCGCCAGGTACCCGCAAATACCCGGTGAGCCCACGCCGCAACGGGCGCGGAGGGGTATCTCGAACTTCAGTCTCAAATGACACCGGCGGCAGGGTGGGAAACGTGGTTGGCGCCCGCAATTCGCGGGTTGGTGGTTGCTGGCTGATCAGGGTCTGATTGGTCTGGGCCTGCAGACTATCAAAGGCCATCTGGAGGTTTTGTGACAGTTCCGCGGCTGATTGGGGGCGACGTGACCGGTCTTTTTCCAACGCCCGCAGCACAACCTGCTCTAAGGACCAGGGAATGTCGGGGCTTAAATCACGAAGCCGACGGGGCGGCTCGGTCGCATGCTGGATGATCACAGCAGACACAGTCCGCGCATTAAAGGGAACGGTGCCAGTCAACAGTTCATAGAGAATAATCCCTAAACTATAGACATCCGAGCGTTTATCAAGTGTTTCACTCCGACATTGCTCAGGTGACATATAGTGTGGAGTGCCCACCATCAAGCCAACTTCGGTCAGCTTGGTCATCGCCGAAGCCGCCGCCGACTCATGCAGCTCGGCCACTCCGAAATCCACCACTTTGACAATCTCAGTGCCATCCCGATGGCGGGCAAGCATAACGTTTTCGGGTTTAAGGTCGCGGTGAATCACGCCTTCCTCGTGGGCAGCCTGGACCGCCGCACAGACCGCCCGCATCACCTGTACCGCTCGTTCCGAGGTTAATCGTCCGTTGGCTTTCAGTTCTTCGCGCAGAGATTCGCCCCGAATGTACTCCATGACCATATAGGCCCGTTCATCCGGAAGGGCGCCAAAATCATACACTGAAATCACATTTGGGTGCTTAATGCTGGCCACTGCACGGGCTTCGCGTTCAAATCGCTTGACGGCCTGATGTTGCTGCATCGCCTCAGCACTGAGGACTTTGATAGCGACAGTGTCCCCGAATTGGAGCCGGGTGGCAGCATAGACTGTTGCCATACCGCCAATCCCCAAAATGCGGTCCAGCCGATATTTGCCATCCAACACCATTCCAATTAACGGATCTGGCTCTTTTGACTCAGTCATGAAGCGTTTTCAGCGCAAAATACCGAGGGGATCCCTCATCAAAAATGATTTGATGAGGTGCGCCGAACCTCCTCTTTCACTGTGTGCGGTGAATCCCTGAGCCCGAAACAGGTCAGATGACAGACCTCTTCCGTCTTCAGGAACGTTGTTTGCAGCCGGTATTGGGTTTCCATCATAGAAAACCGCCGGTGCCGGGTAACTTGAAATCTGGAGCAATAAAGAGTTGTGAACGGTAAGCGTGCTAAAACAGAGTAAAAGTGACAAAGCGCGAAAGTCAAGCACCCCGCTCAGAATTGAGAATGAAGAATGAAGAATGAAGAACTTGGGCCTGGGGGCAGAAGACGCCGGCTCAAGACATTGGGCTGAATGCTTCGGGTTCAGGGTATTGAATCCGCCTTCTTCAGCCCATTTTCTTCCGCCCCGAGCTTGCGAGTCTTCCACCTGTTTTCTTCTGCCCGACGTCTTCCGCCCGATGTCTTCTGTCTGAAGATTTTTGCGGAACTTTTCACCCCGTACAGCGTGCGCATCGCCAGACTGCATTCACAACTGTTTACAGATCACTCCTCAACACAGGCCAAAAGCAAAATAATCTCAAGAAGAAACGAAGGAGCAATTGCTGCATGAAATTGACACGTGTGTTTCCAAATGCGTTAACTGGCTGGTCGGGACGTCTGGCAACCGGCGGGCTGGTACTCTCACTTTGCCTTGCTACCCCAATCTCATCAAGTCGGGCGGCCACCGGGCCCTTTCCACAAGAAGATCCCAAGGCTATGGCTGAGTTGGAAGCCGAACTCGCCCATCTGGATGGAAATCTGGCTGAACTCAACGGCGAACTGGCGGCTGAGTTGGATCAAGTCTTTGCCATTGCTGGCGACAAACAACGGTCATTTATCGGGGTATTTTCCGATACCATCAGTGACGACAAAGCCACCGAACTTGGTTTAAAGAAAGCTGAAGGCGTTTATATTCAAAATGTTGTCCCAGGTGGTCCGGCTGAGAAGGCTGGAATCAAATCTGGCGACGTGATTTTGGAAATCAATGGCACCGAAATTGTCAATGGTGAGCACTTCCGCACCATTTTGGGCAAATCTGAACCTGGCTCACAACTCAAACTCACCATTTTCCGCGATAAGAAAAAGCAAAATATCACGGTGACCACCGAAGCCCGAGGCCAGCAACAGGCACGGGTCTATGGCTTTGGTCAAAATGGACAGGTCTTGTCCGAGGAGCAACGCAAACAAATCGAAAAAGAAATGCAAAAGGCAGCCAAAGCCTCTGAAAAAGCGATGAAAGACTATGAAAAGGCTTTCAAAGGCAATGAAAAAGCCCTTCGGGAAGCTGAAGTCTTTGCCTATGCCTTTCAGGATGCTGGCCGGTTGGGTGTGAGTAGCCAGTCTCTGTCAGAACAACTCAGCGCCTATTTTGGTGTCAAAGGCGGAGTGCTGGTCACTGAAGTCGAATCTGGCTCTGCGGCTGAAAAAGCGGGTGTTAAAGCCGGTGATTGCATTACGGCCATCAATGGGGTTGCCATCAATGACACTAAAGACCTGCGCCAGGAACTGCACAAAGCCGAAGCTGGAAATGTATCGCTGACCGTGGTTCGCGATAAACAAACGCTCACGCTCAATGCCACCATTGAAAAACGCCAGCCCTTCAAACAAGGCGCACTTTTCTTCCCCAGCCGCGGTCGGCTGGGGGTCTCGGTTGACTCTCTTTCTACGCAACTGGCTCAATCAATGGGTGTTACCAACGGTGGTGTGTTGATTACTGAGGTCAAATCGGGTTCTGCGGCTGAAAAGGCCGGGCTCAAAGCGGGTGATTGCATTACCGCGGTCAACAATCAGCCCGTTAAAGATAGTTCGGATCTGATTGAAGAACTGGCGAAGGTCAAAGAAGGCAACGTCACCTTGAGCATTGTCCGTGATCGTCAACTCACGACGGTCACGGCGACGCTTGATAAGGTGGATGAATCCTACCTTCGTCCGCTCCGGATGACGCTTCCGACCCGGATTCAAATTCCGCCAATGCGGATTCGGATTCCCCGGCTGTCAGAAATCACCATCGGCAGCTCAAGCACATTAACCTAATCGAGTATTGAGTCCACAACTCGGACAAAACATATCAGTTTTTTTGATTGGGGTGCCACAGTTAAAACAGGTCAGTCCTGGCCGTGGAGGCGGAGCGCTTCCAAATGGTGTTCCGCATTGAAAACAAAACTTTGCCAGTGGATCCACCTGGGTGGTGCGGCAGCTGGGGCACACTTTCGGATCAGGTCGAGGGCCGGGAGAATTTCCCGGTCCTTGACCTGATGGAGGTTGGGGACCAGGCCCGCCACCCGTGGGTCCGCCAGATGACGGGTTGCTGTACCCGCTCCCTCCGGCTGGCGGAAGCGATAAATATCCGGCTGGCGGCAAATACTGCTGGTAAAATGTGCCATCCAGAATTGAGGCATATTCCCCAATTTCAGCCCATTTCTTGATTTCCTTCGCCCGAAGTGCCGGAAATGGGTGCGAACGTCGGTAGATCTGCAAAAATTTGTACACCTGATTGAGCATGCTGCTATCGAGTTCCTGATAGTCGTCAGCCTGCTTCAAAAATTCATCCCGATTGAATTGTTCATAAATCTTGTTGCACCCACCCGCCAGCTTCATCAGCGTTTCAATTGAAACATCCAGGTCCTGCACCACCAGCAACCCTGCCCGATCAGCCGAAAGCTCTGATTTCCGATCCCACTCATAAATGGCGAGCAGCAGGCCCGAACCAATCAGCGTCCCCAGCCCAAGTGTTGCTTCCCCAACGATTTCGACCACAACCGACAGAAAATTGGCCATCATTTTATACAGCACATGGCCACATTTAATGTGCCCGACTTCGTGGGCAATCACACATAGAAGCTGATCCTCTGTCAGAAAATCCACTAACGCCGAGTTAATCACGATGAAGGGTTGTTGTGTCCCAAAGGTAAAGGCATTCACGTTTGGATTCTGGTTGAGGTACAACTGGGGCTCGACGGTTACGCCAAGAATATCGCACGATTCGCGCAACATATCGTGAATTGATTTACACTGGCGTTGCGATACCCGCACGTTGTCGGCAATGTTGTTAATGTAGTACCACCGCTCAAACCCATATTCATTCAATTTACGCACCAGCAAATCGAGCCCTTTGGCCCGTTTCACGGTTTCAAGGGCGGCCACATCCCACGGATGCTGAAAATCAGCAGCTTTGAGCCTGGGGAGCCGGACACGTTGTTTTTTGGCAGGTTCTGCAGGACTCGGATTCGATGGAGTGTTGTTTGGTTCTGAACTCATATTTTTGGGCTTAGGGCTTGGGGCCTGGTTCTTCGTGATTGGGGCTTTGTTTTTCGTGATTGTGGCTTTGTTCTTCGTAATTGGTGCTTGGGGCCTGGTTCTTCGTTTTGGGAAGGAACTGGTTCGCAGGTACCAAGTACCAGGTACCAGGTACCAAGTACCAGGTACCAAGCACCAAGCACCAAGCACCAGGTACCTGGCACTAAATTCGTCCGTGATGTCCTTTTGGTCTCTTCAACCTTGGGTTAGAATC
>DAOQNB010000220.1:0-7931 GCA_035335845.1 Acidobacteriota bacterium
CCAGCAAAAACCAGGTGGCGCCATAGGACGTCTGGCTCACACCTTCGTTGGCAATGATGGCAATTTTGGGCGCTTTTAATGTAAAGACCGATTCCGAACCAATTCCGGTGATGCCGGTGTCAGTGTATGCCGTGTTGATGCTGTCAACGGCAACGCCAAGCTCAGTCGCCAGCCTGGCAATGCGGGTATGGAGCATCTCTGGATTTCGCTCGACCCGGACAATAAATGCCCCGCCCGGATAGGTTTTTCCCCCGGCGCGTAACGGACGAACCGCCGTTGCAACACGGTAGCCTTCGCTCAATAGCGTCAGTGCCAGTTTGTCACCAGCTTCGGTATCAGGTTGAAAAACATAAGCGGTTGCCGCGCGTGCCGGCGTTTTGGCGTCTGGGACAATCGGAATCGAACGAGTTCCGGTGGTATTTGGCGTTGAGGCGAGCGTCAACTGAGTGGGGTCAACCTTGACGACATAGTCACCTTTGACGGTTGCGGCTTCTTCGAGCCAGTACGCATCAACGCCATAGGCCAGTGGCAAGGACCAGGCCGTTACGTCATAAAAATCCTGCTCTTCTTTCGGAGCACTGGTTCCGCGACGTTCATTGCGTTCGCGTTTTTCCTTCTGGCGTTTGAGAAACTCATCATCTTGCGGCGTGTGTTGTTCCAGGAGTGCTTTGGCAATTCGGGTTTGGGGTTGATTGAGCGTGACGATGTAACTTCCGGCTGGGAATTCACGGTTGCCGGCGGCTGATCCAAAATAATCATGGACTCCTTTGGCGGAAAATGATTCGCCAGCTTGCTGAACTTCAATCCCGTTGCGAAGCAGATTGGCCACCAGTTTGCTGGTCCGGCCCGGATCTTTCCCGGGCAACATCACAAATTGACGAATTTTGCCTTTCGTTCCCTCTTCAATCCCGGTTTTGAAAAACTGGTAGTAATCAAAGAGCCGGGCTTCGCGATTGGCCGCCGCCGTTTCAATGGTGGCGAGGCTGGCGGTGACGTGGCGGGCAATTCCGTCTCGAAACGTGACGTTGGTGCCGTCATCACGTCGCCAGTTGAGTCCTTTCCACCCACCGCCATCAGTTTCGTAGGTCATTCCGGTTGCACCGTTTAATGCCGGCCAGCTATCCCAGTACCCTGGATAAAACAGATCAAACACGTCACGGACATAGTAATTCCATCCATATCGGTCAAAAGCCGACGCATTGCCTCGTCCAATTACATCGAGCCATTTGTTGGTGGTTTCCTTTGGCAAATTTGGGTTGATGGGCAGTGCCGCCGGTGGGAAAAAGAAATTGGCGGTTTGTCCGTGGTGGTCGGCTGAAATCTGTGGATGCCACTCCAGAAACGCTTTCATCGAAGACTGCGATTCGATTTGAGAACTGGCAATCAGGTCACGGTTCAGGTCAAACAGATAGTGGTTGTTGCGTCCATACACGCTCCACGGCTCGTCGTGCTCCATTGCAAATGGCTCTGCCCGCCCAATTCCAACCGCGTTGTACCAGGTGGCAAATCGTTCGTGACCATCAGGATTTTGGGCTGGATTGATGAGCACAACTGTGTTTTTCAAGGCTTCGACAATTTTTGGGTCCTGGCTCGCAACCAGTTGATACAACGTGTGCATGGCGGCTTCAAACCCGGCTGATTCATTGCCGTGGATGTTATAGCTCAACCAGACCACAATCGGTGTTTCCGCCGCGAGTTTTTTGGCATCAGCTTCAGAGAGAGTTCGCGGGTCAGCCAGTTTGGCAACATTGGCTTTGATCTGGTCGAGACGGGCCATATTCTCGGGAGAACTGATGGCCAGCAGGTACATCGTCCGGCGTTCCGCTGTGCGTTCGCGCTCGATCACCTTCAATCGGTCTGACTTGCCGGCATACTCACGCAGCACGCGCTCAAAGCTGGCATAGTTGGTGTGAAACTCACCGGGTTCGTATCCCAGAATTTTTGACGGACGGGGGAATTCTTCCCGGTAGGGACCACGCGCATAAAAATCAAAGCTGGCAGGGCTGGTTGCCAGTTGTGGGGTTGGCGTTTGAGCCAGTGCTGGGGCAACAGTTGCTGGACCGGCAAAGAGCGATAAAAAACACGCAGCAAACAGGAAAAGACGTTTCTTCATAGTTTTAGTTGAAGTGAGGTGCAGCCTGATTGAATTGAGATGTGTGGAGTTGTTTGACCTGATTCCTATGGTACATAACCATAGATTTCTGACAACCAAAATGACAGGGGGACAAGATGACAGAGTGGCAAAATGAGAGTTTGTTTCTTGACCTTGGCGCTTATTCCTATGTTGTCACCCTGTCATTTTGATGTTCGTTAGTCTCGGCTACGGAGCTTGGAGAGCAGGCGCAGGATTTCCAGATACAGCCAGACAAGCGTCACGAGCAGTCCATAAGCTGAATACCACTCCATGTATTTGGGGGCACCCTGGCGGGCTGCATTTTCAATAAAATCAAAGTCCAGGACCAGATTCAGGGCCGCCACACCGACAATCACCAGGCTGATTCCAATACTCAACAGACCGTTTCCATGAATGAATCCAAGCCTGATGCCAAACAAACTGAGAACAAAGCTCACCAGGTACATCAGACAAATACCAAAGGTCGCCGCAATCACACCCATTTTGAAATTTTCGGTAACCCTGATCATTCCTGAACGGTAGGCGAGCAACAAACCACAGAGTGTACCAAAGGTGAGCCCCACCGATTGAATGGCAATGCCCGGATAGGATCGCTCAAAGATCGCTGAGATTGAGCCAAGCAACAAACCTTCAAAACAGGCATACAGCGGGGCCGTAATCATTGACCATTCTTTTTTGAAAACCGTAACCAGTCCGGTGACGAGCCCTCCGATCAGTCCAATCAGGGCGAGCAGCATCACCAGTGGAATTGCTTTGAATGCAAAAAACAGCGTCCAGGGAACGGCTGCCGATAACGTCAGTAAAATCAATAAAAAACCAGTTTTATTGACCGTTCCGTCAATCGTCATGGTTTGCCCATAAGCTGCACCGTAGCCAGGATTCTGGAACGCTCGTTGATTGAGAGTCGGATTTGATGTTCGCATCAGTCAACCTCCTGAAAATAAAAAAGAAAAGGGAGCCCGGAGATTATCTCCGTTGCTCCCTTGATTGTCTGCTATTTGCCTGGGTCTGTGCAACAAACAGTTCCTGTCCGTTTTATTGTACGCCCCGGCTCTTTTTCTCGGTGCTTTGTTTGATTGCCGGATTTTCCGAAGACTTCTGTGTTCCATCCTGCTTTTGCTTTTCGTCGTCTTTATTAAAGGTTTTGACCTTGCCGCCAGCCGTGGTCAGCGTGGCATCCGGCGTTGTCAGGTCAGTTTTCGGCAGGTTAAACATGGCTTCGATTTCGGGTTTCAGTTGCTCATCTTTGTTGAGTACCACGCCATCTTTGTTGATGTCGTAGTTTGGACCAAAAATCTCGATCTTTTTTCGTGAAATAAAACCTTTGCGCTCAACCAGGGTTTCCTTGGTTTCAGCCGTCGGGCTTGGATCGGGAACTTCCATTCCAAACCGTTCCAGGAATTCAGCCGATTTATCCCGATATTCGCTGTTGGGAAATTCACGCACCAGGCGTGAGAAATACTTGGCTGCTTCGGGGGTATCTTCCTTTTCAACCAGGGCCGAACCGACCAGGAAGAGTACTTCGTCAACGTAGGAAAATTCCGGGTATTTTTTCAACATATCCCGGCCACGCGAAACAACCGCATTCCACCCCTGACGGTACTTGAAGTAAAACCGGGTGATGCCCAGTTCGTGCATGCCGAGTTGCTCACGGACAAATTTGAGCTTGTCTTTGACTTCGGGGTTGAGATCGGTTTGGGGGTATTCCTTTTGAATTCGTACCAGTTCGCGTTCGGCAGCACGGGCTTCGGTCCAATCCCGGTTTGGGGCATCAACCTGACGGATGTGAATATCGGCGATTTTTAAGAGCACATCGTCGGCGAGTTGATGGTTTGGGAAAAACTGCAGCCATTCACGATATTCGACTTCGGCCTGAGCCAGATTGGATGAACCGCCTTCACGATAAAACGAATCGGCGATCAGGAGCTTGGCCAGCGGCAAAATCGGGCTGTTGTCATAGGTGCTGATCATGGTGTTGAGCAGGATGCGGCCTTCTTCATAGCGTCGCTTTTGAATTGCCTTGAGTCCATCAACGTAAATTTCCCGGTCACGTCCATCGCGTGGGGCTTCGCTTTCAACTTTTTTGGCCGCCTTGTCGCCGCAACCAATTGCCTGCAGCGCCAGCAGACCAATGCAAAATCCAATCAATATCCGTTTGAATGCCATAAACTTCCTTTGTGAAAATGTTTGTCGTCTTCGGGGCAGTCGGTTGGTCAAGAGAGCTATATATAATTGTTTTTGGAGTCAACACGTTACAGATGGATAATGTTATTTTTTCTGACAAGTGCGATTGGTGCCGATTGGCTACAAAAACAAACCAGATCGAGCGTACCGGAGGAGTTCACTGAAATTGAGTGAGGGGATGAGTCTGGTCGCGCGATATGTGACCTTCTGGGTCTGAACCGAAAAACGAAGCGCTATGAAATATTTGCAGTGGCCAGCCCTTCAGCGGCTGCCTGCATTGCTTGAACGGCAGCTCCGATGTCCGGAGCCCCAAAAATAGCTGAGCCAGCAACGATCCATTCGGCGCCGTGTTCGACCAGCGACCGGACGTTGTTTGGACCAATACCGCCATCAACTTCGATGCGAACATTTAAGTTGCGCTCAGTGATCATTTGACGCAGCCGAGCGATTTTTTGAAGCGAAGTGGGGATAAATTTTTGACCGCCAAATCCTGGGTTGACCGTCATGATCAGGATAAAGTCAGCATACGGAAGGACTTCATCCAGCAAAGCCAGCGAGGTCCCGGGGTTGATCGCAATGCCCGGCTGAGCACCGAGCTTGCGGATGGCTTCAAGTGTCCGATGCAAATGGGTGACAGCTTCAACATGGACTGAAATCGAAGTGGATCCAGCCCGGGCAAAAGCATCAATATAGCGATCTGCGTCGGAGATCATCAAATGGGTATCGAGCGGCATATCTGTAACACGACGAAGGGCTTCAACCACCAGCGGGCCAATCGTGATGTTGGGGACATAGTGGCCGTCCATCACATCTACGTGCAGGAGCTGGGCACCTGCTGCCTCAACGAGCTGGACCTGTTCGCCAAGCCGGGCAAAATCAGCCGACAAAATCGAAGGAGCAATTTTAATTTCAGGGATCATAACTGGCACACCAAATGGGAAGGCGAAACCGATTTTCGAAGGCGTTCAGGCTGACTCTGATCAGATGGCAGCCGAAACGCAATAAGGACGCCACAGAGGTCTTCGCTCCACGGAGTCAAATCAAAGGGTGGTTGAGTGGGAGGTGTGAGCGGGAATGAGTCTGTGTTGCGCGATGTTTGTTTCACCCGGCTGACGTTGATTCTCAGGGTGGTAGACCCACCTTTGCGGATGATGGCACCGGGTTTGGGGTACTGGCGGAGCACTTTGCCGGGTTGTTCCTGCGAATCAAAGACATCAATGACTTCAATTTTCATCCCGATCTGGGCCGCACTTTTCCGAGCCTGATCTTCGTTTTTTCCTACCACGTCGGGGACCGCCACTTCTTCACCACGGGAGAAGTAGTACGTCATGACCGCACTGGTAATAAACACAACTGCAAAGACCAGGGTCATCAACAGTCGTCGGAGAATAATCCAAAGTGTTTTTGCAAAACCCATGTTTTCTCGGTGCGATCCAGGTGGCACCTGTATGTGGTCACACAGGCACAGCCCGGTCGTGAATCAGAAAAAGGATGTTCGGGTTTTCAGAAATGCCACACATCGAAAGCCACCTGATGAGGTGGTGAGGGCGTGGCATTGTGGTAAATCCCAGGTCAGCCAATAGTTGTTCCCAGATGGGGCAGCAAGTGTACACGGTTCCAGGCAGGCTTTCAACTTGCCGGGCGATCAGCTTTCTTGACGCTTTCCCGGGAAACTGCGATACTCGCGCTTCTTTTTCTCCCCTCATCTGAGTTTATGCATACTTTTTGGCGACTTGTACGGTATGTCCGGCCCTATGTCGGCGTCCTGCTTCTGGCAGTAATTTTGACAGCGTGTGTTGGTCTTTTCGAAGCAGCCCGGACTGCCTTGATCAAGCCAATCCTCGACGGACTGACCGCCTCTTCACCGGTTGCGGTCGGGACCTCTCCGCCAGTTTCAGTTGGACTGACCACCCCCACTGCTTCCCAGTCTCCCTTCCTGATTGACCGCTGGCTTCCGCAGGGATCTGCGTTCTGGTCGTCCATCCTTGGATTGATGATCAGCTTTACTTTTTTGCGTGGGGTCAGCCAGTTTTTTTCAAATTATTTGCTGACGACCATCGGCCAAAAAGTCATTGTCCATCTGCGCCAGGATCTGTTTGCTCATTTACTGGCCCAATCAAATAGTTTTTTTCACCAGCACCGAACCTCAGACCTGACCGCCCATATCATCAGCGACGTTGAAAAAACACAACTGGCGGTTTCGCTCTATCTGGCGGATGCGCTCCGGGAAGGTTTTACCCTGATTTGTCTGCTGGTTCTGGCATTTGTTCTGAGTTGGAAACTGACCCTGGTTTCGCTGGCGGTTGTGCCCTTTGTGGCGACGCTCACCGCCCGGTTTGGCAAGCGCCTGCGAATGACGAGCCATGCCACCCAGGAAGGTGTTCAGGAAGTTTTGGGGATTACCCAGGAAACTCTTTCACATCAACAAATTGTAAAAGCATTTGGGGCTGAAAAATTTGAAGAGCAGCGGTTTCTGGTAGTTTCTGAACGCCTGCGCCGATCAAATCTGCGCACCGCACGTGCGCTCTTTTTGCCATCTCCGATTATGGATTTAATGGGCGTCGGCATTGGGGCCGTGGTGATTTATTACACCCAGCATCTGATTGCGACCGGGCAAATTACGGTCGGAGGAGTGACGGCAACGCTGGCGGCACTCTTTCAGCTTTATGATCCGGTCCGCAAGCTCAGCCAGACGCACAATGCCTATAGCCAGGTGGCCGCCGCTGCTGCGCGAGTCTTCCGGCTGCTTGATCAGCACACCGAGATCCAGGATTTACCAGATGCAATTGAACTGACTTCTTTTTCCAACCGAATTGAGTTTTCAGATGTCACCTTTACCTACCCAGGCACCTCAACCCCAGCCCTTGATCGGGTAAATCTGGTCATTGAAAAAGGACAGATGGTGGCACTGGTCGGGAGAACCGGTTCTGGAAAAAGCACCTTGCTCAATTTGTTGCTGCGGTTTTATGACTGTGATTCCGGGGTCGTCTTGATTGATGGTGTGGATGTGCGGGCCGCAAAACTGGCTTCGTTGCGAGCACAAATGGCGATGGTGTCACAGGAAAGCGTGCTGTTTCAGGAAAGCTTCCAATATAATATTGCCTATGGTGCCAAAGAAATTGATCCAAAAGCAGTTGAGGAAGCCGCCAAAGCCGCGTATGCTCAAGAGTTTATTGAAGAACGTGGCGGATACAGGGTCAATGTTGGTGAGTCAGGCAAGGAAATCTCAGGCGGTCAACGCCAGCGCATTGCCATTGCCCGGGCGCTTTATAAAAATGCTCCGATTTTATTGCTCGACGAAGCGACCTCGCATCTGGACACCGAATCAGAACGCATCGTGCAGCAGGCCTTGACCAATTTGACCCGCGAACGCACCACGCTGGTGATTGCCCATCGCCTTTCGACCATTCAACAAGCTGATAAAATTGTGGTTCTCAACGCTGGTCAGATTGTCGAGACTGGCACCCACGATCAACTTCTGGCCACCAACGGATTGTATCGTCGTCTCTATGACCTTCAGTTTGTTGATGAGTCAGTTGTCAGTAGTTGATACGTCAGTCGTCCATCAGTCAGTCGTCAGTAGATAAAACCCAGATCGTTGAATCCATAGAAT
>DAOQNB010000221.1:0-7918 GCA_035335845.1 Acidobacteriota bacterium
GTGCGCATTCATCCCCATTGGTCAGGCCATCGCCATCGAGGTCGCCATCGGCATCTACCGGGTTGTTCGGGTCGAGTCCACTGGCCGTCTCGCACGCATCAGACATGCCGTCATGGTCGGTGTCGGTATAGAACATAAAAGGCCCGGCATCTGTAACCACAAATGGCACAATGATTTTTGGCTCTGTTCGCCCAACCGCCTGAGAGCCTTGTGGGAAGTTCTGTGGATGGACGTTCCCAATGAAAGTGAAAAGCAAACTTCCGCAAACAAGCACAAAAAACCCAAGCGGCCAGGAGTTCCGACACGACGTGCGATTCATAAGTTCCCTTTTTTAAGCCTTTTTCAAACCATCGCCTGGCATCAACAACAGGCGAAATGATTGAAAAAATGAGATTTCCTTGATCCTGAATCTAAAATGGTGTTGCTTCACAACAACGGTGTTTATCGGGCGCCGTTTTTGATCACCCGAACAGCATTGTTTCCTGAATCCACAATGTAGAGATTATTCGCCCCATCAATCGCCACCGCTGATGGAGACGAAAAAGCCGCTTCCGTGGCTGGTCCGTTGTCACCGGCGTAGCCAGGTGTTCCTCCAGCGATGGAAGTGAGTGACTCAACTGGTTGTCCGATTCGGTAAATCCGGTGTTCGGTCATCACTGGAGCAAACACGATTCCGTTCCCATTCACCGCTACATCAAAAAATGGTTTGGCGAAAAATAAAACGATTGGTGTCGTGGCATTCGGCTCCAACTTCACAATCCCCCGATTGGCATTCGCCGCATACAGGATGCCACCTGGACTAAATGCCAGTCCCCGCAATGATCGGCTGTTGCTTCCAGAACAACAGCCCAACCGGGTGGTGATGATCTGGGTTTGGGCATCAACCCGGCGGATAAATAACCCAAAATTGGAAATAAATAAGTTCCCGGCTTCGTCCAGGGCGATTCCACGTGGGTTGGGAATGGATGCTTCCACGGCTGGCCCGCCATCATCTAAAAAGGAATATTCATTATAGTCCTCGTCATAGTCGGCATTGAGTTTGTCTGATCCATTCCCCGCGACAGTTGTAACAATACCCGTTTGAGCGTCCACCCGGCGGACTCGCTGGTTTCCATAATCAGCAATCAGAAAATGGCCAGCCGAATCACCTGCTACCGCTGAAGGCTCTGAAAGAAGTGTTCTTCCCGCTAATTGGTTATCCCCATTGAAGCCAGAAATGCCAGTGCCAATAATGGTTGAGATCTTATTGGTGCTCAAATCGACCTTTCGAACTCTATGGTGACCAGAATCAACTATAATGAGACTTCCATCCTGACTAACTGTAATTGCACCTCTTCTGTCTTCAGAAGGATCAACGAATTCTCGATAAGGTCGAAACTGAAAAATGGCATTGATTGCGGGTCCATTATCGCCAATTTGATCCAATTGAGTTTCGATTAAAGAAAAAATTGTTCCTGTTTGAACTACGACTTTGCGAATTCGATTTAGTTCGGGTTCGACAATCAGTATATCTCCATTTTCATCAACATTCATTCCTCCATCTATTTTTACTCCTAGCCCAACCTGAGTAGCATTCTGCCCGTTCTCTGAGTCTTGCGATCCAGGATTGCCATTTCCGGCAATGGTAGTAATGGTATTCGATATATTATCGACACGGCGGATTCGGCGGGGAAATTGTTCCAAGATAAACAGATTTCCGCTCTGATCTAAAACGACACTATCTGCCTCAGTAGCGGCTTCAAGTGCAGGGCCTCCATCTCCTCTTGAACCAGGAGCCCCATTTCCAGCAACTGTGGTGATTATGTTTGTCCGTGCATCAACTCGACGAATTCGATTGTTTCCCGAATCAGCAATAAATAAATTCCCATTTGGATCAATTGCAACATTCGTTGGGAGAAAAATGTCTGCTTGAGATGCAGGTCCCCCATCACCACTAAATTCGACTATACCGGTTCCGACAATAGTTTTAATAATTCCAGATTCCGCATCCACTCGGCGGATTCGCTGATTTTCTCTGTCAGCAATAAATAAATTTTCTGCTTGATCCACTGCAATACCACCGCTTTTTTGGAAATCGCTGAACAAACCTCCGACTGACAGACTTGCAGCCTGGGCTGGGCCATTATCACCGCTAAATCCACGCCTTCCATTTCCGGCGACAGTTGAAATAATCCCTGATTTCAGGTTTATTTGCCTGACTCGTTGGTTGCCTAAATCAAGAAAAAATAAAGTTCCTTTCGAAGAGAGAGCCAGACTCAGTGGATATGCCAGTCGAGCTGCCAGGGCTGGACCATTGTCTCCATCAAAGCCTTGCCGCCCTGTTCCGGCAATGGTTGTAATCGTTCCTGTTTTCGCATCAATTCGGCGGATGCGGTGACTATAAGTATCAGCAATAAATAAATTCCCAATTGAGTCAGCCACAATTCGGGTGGGTCGGTTCAGGATGGCATTTTGTTGATTATCTCCATCGCCAAGGTATTCTATTCCGCCAGCAATTGTCGTAACTTCTCCATCTGCAAGTTCGTCTAGTTTTTTCGGAATGATCTGAAACGGCATTTGGGCAATCCCATTTGGTGTCCAAACCGAAAGATTCCGAACTCCAGGTGCTTTTTGGGGCGGGACAGTAAACTTGATCTTTTTTCCTTTGATGACCTGAGTATTGGTGGCCACCGCATCTCCAACAACCACAACCGTGTCTGGGGTGAAGTTTTTTCCTTTGATCTCAACCTGAGCCCCACCTTCCAATCGGTCGGAAGAAAGAGAGATTCTTCGGATTTTCGGTGTTTGATCGGTTTGGATTTGTGGGATTGGAGTTGCCTTGGCAACTGTGCTTTCCCCAGTTGATAGGAAAGGGTTAGCAAACGAACTCTCTTGAGTAATTAATAGCAAACCAATGATGGAACCAATTCTTAAATACCAATTCAACTTGGTCTGGTTCATGGTGTGTCCTCACTTTGATCAATGCCCGACATAGGTTGAGGTTCCCTTTGGAGACAGTCGAAGAAATGAAATCAGGCCGTTGTTTTCCAATAATACAAAAGTTGAGCCGGGACTGACACTGACGCCATTTGGTAATTTCAAATTGAGATTATCTACGGTACCGATGATCTTTGCTGGGCATCGGACACCTAAATCATAGATTTTTTTTGTTGATGTTGGAGAAAAACCAGCCAATTGTAGTCTTGAATCAGTCGAATCAGGTTTGAATGTTAAAAAAGTTGAGGTTGTGTCTACAGTAGCTTGAAGAATCACATTGGGCACCTGGTCAACACCGAGATCATCTCGAAAGCGATTCGTCGTGAAATTACGATCCAGGCTGTAGTAGCTTGTCAATACAGGTTCCCACCCAGGATTCTCGAAATCAGCCGTTGTTGTTGGGTTAACCTTTTCGAAGTTTCCAGTTAAGTATTTCAGCACTTCCAGGTGACCATTTGCATAGTTTCCTGGTTTTCCATCAATTCCTGCCCAAGCAAGCACATATAAATCTTCTAATTTCAGAACATCTAAAGCAACGGCTTTTTCATTAGCTAATATTCCCTGTGCCGTCACGTTACTGACCATTTTCCCTGTATTCGCATCCAAAACCTTAATCCTCACAAAAGGAATATTATCAATTTCATCTGGAAGTGTTGGATTATTGCCCAACTTGGGGTGAGGTGCATCATTCACGAACATCAAAGTTGTCGGTACTCCATTTTCATCATTCCCTTCAATAATTCCATTTACTGGGGTTCCAGCAACAAGCATTGGGTTAGATCCCCGGTCCTCCTTCAGATTGTTGAAGAATACTGCCTTTTTGGTGAAGAAATATCTTGTGATATTTGACCGATTAGTGGCATATCGGAAAAACAGGTGATTGCGTTGCCGTTCATCACGGGCATATTGCCCAAGCGTTTGATTTTCACAAACACCCAACTCTTCTGGAAATGGTTTGCCGCTCCAACCGCCGGGCAAGAACAGTCCTCCTGCAAAAAAGCTGCTGTAGCTCGTGTAGATCGAGTTAAATGGGCCTACGATGTCGCTCCTGGTGCCGTCACAGGACGGTCGGGTGTTATTGATTACATTCGGTAAGCTGTGCGCCGCCACAAACAGTGTCTTGTTAAACAACCGCATCATTCCGTAGCGGCGGCCCTGTGGCGTGTTAAAGATCTCTACCCCATTTGAATCCGTGGGGGCGGTGAATTTACCTGAGACCACTTTGGGACCAATAATATTGCCCGAATAGGCGACTGGCATATCAAACAAAGGGGTGAAATCATTCGCAGAAATTGGTTCGGTTGGTGGTGGTTCTCCATTGGGTCCCTTGGGGCCGCGAATCCCATTGTCACTCACAACACGTGTTCGGACAAGCTCGCCGGCTATTGGGTCAAACACCAACAAGAAACTCTTTGAAAGCACGATAAGTCCAGGTTTCGTCGTGCTATCGGGAAAAGTTAAATCCCCAGTCGCCACATTCGCCCGTTCAATTGTGTCACCACCGACTGGTTTGCCATCTCCCCCATTTTCCGCATTGCGAAAGCCGACTCGTTTCAGATTGAGCATAGGGGTGTTGGGATTGAATACCTCTAATCCACGGATGAAATAAACTTGGGTTGCCGCGAACTTTTTATCAATTCGGAGGTTGGATGGGATAATGGAGGCATATTCCCTGTTATTCGCCATAACGGTTCGAAAGTCTCCAATTCTGGTTCCAATCTTCTCTGTCCTATCACAATCGGCGAGGTTGATTCCGTTATTTGAATCAGGATTACCGTCGCAATCACTCACAAACGAGACAATATCAATCTCATCTCTGGTTGACGACTGAGTTGGAACAGTGTTGTCAACGCACTGGACCAGTGCTCCACCTGAAGTATAGATTCGGACCTTGGACGTATGCCGTTCAAAATCGTCTCCCTTACGTTGGTCTTCAGTCGTGAAGACTACAAACTGGTCATTATTGTTAGCAGGCCCATAAAAGTTCACAAATCGGAAATCTCGGGAAATTTCAAATTTCGTGGTACGAGCACTTGGTGGTGGTAATTCAGGCAGAAGAATGGTTTTCACATCGTGTTGAGCTCCATCGCTTTTGAAGCGGTATAGTTTGATCATTGAGCGTCGCGGGTTAGCAATGCTTTCGATCAGCACTCCAATCATTTGCCCCTGATCATTCGCGGCCCCCCAGGTTCCATATCGAATCGCAAGGAGATTGGCATCGGTGATGTAATTATCATCATTGAGATTGATCGTGAACACTTGCTGACACACTGTCTCAAAGTTGCCAACTCCAACGCCTCTCATCCAGCACAAATCGTCATCGCACGTTACCAGATTCGTCCCAAAAGGTGGCGTGCAACTATACCGAAGTGGGCTTGGATAACAGGGTACTGGGTCCTCGATTGAAACACTTGACGGATTTGCCGCCTGCAACCATCCATCAGGGGGTGGTGCCGTGGGCGGAAACGCATGCCAGGCGCCAACCCGAATCCCGCTTCCAGGGTTGCCGCGAACAATTTGACCGGTTTCATCCACCGTCCCGGTCCCAGCCTGAACGTAGCGTCCGGCATCATGGTCAAAGCTCATTAACAATACCGGGCTGTTGGGTGCCAACCCGTCCAAATTCGGAAACTCGACTTCCAACGGAGGGTCAAAGATCGCACCCGAGGGTTGAACCGACACATACAGATTGGTTGTGAGCCCGTTCTCAAGCGCCATTGGAATCCGATTGGCGGCAATGCGGGTCACGGAAAATCGTCGGTCCGACACATCCGGTGGGAAGTTGATCTGAGTTCCGGCTCTGGCTGTCACCCGGATTGGGGGCTGACCTCCGACGACGGGAAGTTCGTAGGTTGTGTCCTCGGTCACGACATTATTTTGATCGAGCGGAAATTCAATCCCTTCATTGACTTTGGGCAGAAAGAGCGGGCGGTCAATCCGGTTGTCAATTCCCGGCAAAATGTCTACGTCATACGAAATATTCGGCCAGCGGCCCGGAAGCTGGATCTGGTCGCGACCGATCAACTCCAATAACTGATGCGGACCCGAAGGAACGTTTTGAAACTGGAAATATCCTTTGTCGTCGGTTCGGGTTTGTTGTCCAGCCAGACGGACCAGCACATTGGGCAAAGCCCGTAAATTCTGATCCAGCACCAATCCCAAAAACTGAGTTGTTCCACCTGGAATCGGTCGATAAATCGTTGCAAAGAATTGGGTTGGCACGGCAGTATTCCCAGCAAAATCAGCCCGCACCACATCCGTGCCCGGCAGGTCTCCCGCGACATAACGGGCGGTGGCGTACCCCTGGGAATTGGTCGTCGTGGCCAGGGTGTGTTGACCATCGGCAAACTGTCCGGAACCTTGAAGAACTGAAAACGTGACCGGTGCTCCAGCCACCGGACTTCCGGCGGTATCCGACACATACACCACCAGCGGGCGGGGTAATTCCATATTGACCAGCCCGTGTTGGGCATCTCCCGTACCGACGTTGATTTGCCACGCCTGACCCGGCGGAGGCGAAGGAAGCAGCGAGTTTCGGGTCATCGCGAAGGAAGCCGTGGTTGAAACATTCCCCGCCGCATCGGTGGCAACCGCCTGCAACTGGTTGAGCCCTTCAGCCAGCGGAATACTGGCCAGGAAAAATCCACCTCCGCTCGACGCCCGAACGCTGACCGGGGACGTCCCACCGTTAATGGCAATGGCCGTCCCTGGTTCGGCGCGTCCGGCAATCGTTTGAGTGTCAAGCCGGGTTGGCGAAACAACCGGAAAGATGGTTGGGGGAACTGGGGGCGTCAAATCCTTGCCGATCAATTTTAAGTACAGGGTGGCTTCATTTCCTGCCTCGTCAATGGCGACCAACCGAATGCTGTTTTCAATCTGTTCCTGAATCGGGATCACGGCTGAAACAAAAGCTCCGGACACCAGGTCGGTTTGTGTGCCATTGATGAAGAGTGTGACCGGCTGGTCATCCTCAATCGTTCCACGGACAACCACTGAATTGGCGGCAATCAGACTTCCATCGGCGGGCGTCACATTCTGAAAAACAGGCGCGAAAGCATCCAGCGTCACATTCCGAATGACTTCAGATCGTCTTCCAGTTGCGTCCGTCGCTACAATCGGAACCACGTTGGAGCCTTGCCTCAGATCAACGTATCCGCCAAATGTGCCCTCCGGGGAAACCGAAAACGTTTTATCCAAAACAGTTACCGTTGTCGCCGAGCCATTGGAACCAGTCACGTTTCCAGCAAATAACACCGGATTGCTATTGAGCAATGACCCTTCAGCGGGTTCAGTGACACTCAGTTGGAGCGGTTCAGTGTTTTGTCGAGTAATGGTTTGGGTGGTTTCCTTGATATTTCCAGCCGCATCCACCACTTTCACTGTCAACGTGTTGGCTCCAATTTCAAGCGGCACAGTGGCTGAAAACTCTGTTCCAGTCAAAGTGGCAGCAATGTCATTGACTGTAACCGTGATGGTGTTGGTGTCGGTAATCGTTCCCGTCACCGTGATCTGCTCCTCGGTCGTGGTGGCCTGGTCTTGAGGAAAAGTGATGGTCAAAACCGGTATTGTGGTATCAAGCACAACAGTCCGCGAAGAACTTGAAGCATTTCCAAACGCATCTGTCGCTGAAACAGTAATTGTGTTTGAGCCTTCAGCCAGTGTGACGCTGGTGCTAAATTGTGTCCCAGATAGAGTTACCGGCTGGTTGTTGACCGTGACGGTGATGGCGCTGACATCGGTCACTGTCCCGGAAACCGTGACTGGAGAAACATTGGTGATCAAGCCCTGGGCTGGTTCGATGAGGGTGATGACAGGTGGCGTGGTGTCGTGTGGAACCTGAAGCGTGACAGTTCGGGTGGTTTCAGTTTGGTTTCCGGCGGCGTCTTGGGCTCGGACCACGAAGATATTTGGACCCTCCACCAGTGAAACCACAGCGGAGAAT
>DAOQNB010000222.1:0-7889 GCA_035335845.1 Acidobacteriota bacterium
AGAACCAAGAACCAAGAACCAAGAACCAAGAACCAAGAACCAAGAACCAAGAACAAGGAACCAGGAACCAGGAACCAGGAACCAGGCACTGATTTATTTCTTCATTCTTCTTCATTCTTCTTCATTCCAAAGGGTTTATGCAAATCCACCTGATTACCGTCGGAAAAATGAAATCATCCCACTTATCAGCTCTGGCCCAGGATTATCTGGGGCGATTGGGGCGATTTGTCCGATGTGAGGTCACGACCGTGCGGGAGGCTGCTGAATCAACCGCCAGTGATGTTCGGCGGGCTCAGGAACAGGAAGCCACGGCGATTCTGGCAAAAATTCCAGCCAGTGCGTATGTCGTGCTTTTGGATGTTGGCGGGGAAATGGTTTCGTCTGAAAAACTGGCGGAAATGATTGAACGCCACCAGAACGAAGCCACCAAAGACTTGTATTTCGTCATTGGTGGCTTTTCCGGTGTGGCTGAAAGTGTCAGAAAACGTGCTAACTGGCGCTGGTCGCTCTCAAAATTGACCTTTACCCATGAAATTGCCCAGGTGCTGGTGGCTGAACAGTTGTATCGAGCCTACACAATTCTGCACCGGCATCCTTATTCGAAATAAGGGGTTATCAGGGTTCAGGGGCATAAGCCCCAGCCCAAATCTCACGCAAAACTGAGTTTGCTGATTCCATCCAGTGCGGCGACTTTGTAGGCTTCGGCCAGTGTCGGGTAGTTAAAGACTGAATCCACAAAGTAGTCGAGTTTCCCGCCGTGAGCCATCACCGCCTGACCAATGTGAATGAGTTCTGTCGCGCCTTCGCCGATGGCGTGAACGCCCAGAATCTCATGGGTTTCCAGATGAAATAGAATTTTGAGCATCCCGGCTTTATCGCCCAAAATGCGTCCCCGAACGATGTCGCGATATTGCGCTACACCCGTTTCATAAGGAATTTTGGCTTTGGTCAGTTCAGCTTCGGTTTTACCAACGGTTGAAATTTCCGGAATGGTGTAAATGCCGTAAGGGTAGACTTCGTTCAGCCGGAAGACTTCGCGATCACAGGCATGCCGCGCTGCATTGCGGCCCTGTTCCATACTGGTGGATGCCAGTGACGGAAAGCCGATTACATCGCCAGCGGCATAAATATGTGGGACTTCAGTCTGAAAGTAGTCATTGACTTTCAAGCGCCCTGAATCGTCCGTGTGGAGCCCAGCCACCGCCAGATTCAGATTGTCAGTTGCTGCCCGGCGACCGGTGGCAACCAGAATGCTTTGAGTAATGATGCGTTTGCCAGATTCAAGCGTGGCAACGATGCGGTCATTGCGAACCCATTCGACGCTGGCCACGGCTTCGCCCAGCCGAATGGTGATTCCCAAATCGCGCATGTGATACATCAGCATGTCAATCACTTCGCGGTCCACAAAATCGAGAATGGTTGAGCGGCCATCCACCAGCGTGACTTCGACATTGAGCGAAGCAAAGATGGTGGCATATTCGACGCCAATCACCCCGGCGCCAATCACGAGCAGGCTGCGTGGAATCTCAGTCATTTCCGGGATGGCATCGGAATCCATAATATGCCCGCGCCGGAATTCAATTCCTGGTGGCTGGCGAGGCAGTGTCCCGGTGGCAATGATAATTTTTTCTGCCGTGATGGTTTGCGTTCGCGGAACACCGGCAATTTGAATGGTATGTGGATCTACAAATGAAGCCACGCCTTGAAAAATTTCGATATGGCTGTGAGTCAGACGGCGTTTGACAGCTTCACGTTCAGCCTGAGTGACGTAACGGGATCGGATTGCAAGATCTTCCATCGTGACGTCTTTTTTCACGGTGTAACTTTCGCCATATACATCGCGCAACCGACGACCGGAGAGGTAAACGGCGGCTTCCCGCAAGGTCTTTGATGGAATGGTGCCCGTGTTGAGTGAGGCGCCGCCCACGAGCGGGTTTCGTTCGACCACGGCCACTTTGGGTTTGTACTTGGCGGCTGTCTGTGCTGCTCGTTGCCCGGCGGGTCCGGTTCCAATAACCAAAACATCGTAGTCCATAACGCTTGCTCCGGCTCCTTATTGAAAAATTGGGCTAAAGTTTAGGGCTGAAAAAATCAGGGCTGAGAAACCCAGGGCTGAAGATATCGGGCTGAAAAAGACGGGCTTGGGGCTGAAAAACCCAGGGCTCAGGGCTTGGGGCTGAAGAAAACGGGCTTGGGGTTGAAATTCATCTAAAAACAGTCGTCAGTTTTTTTGAGCCCGAAGTTTTCAGCCCTGAGCCCAACGTTTTCAGCCCCGAGCTTGCGAGTCTTCAGCCCTGGTTGTTCGGAATGGCTCGCGCCAGAATGGCTTTGATTTTTTCGGTGATCAGGTCAATGCCGACTTCGTTGTCGCCACCTTTGGGGATGATCACATCCGCATAGCGTTTGAGCGGTTCGATAAATTGCAAATGCATAGGGCGAACCGTCGTGAGGTACTGATTGACAATCGAATCCACCGACCGGCCTCGTTCGTGGACATCCCGTTCGAGTCGGCGGATAAACCGCAAATCAGCATCGGTATCAACATAGATTTTCATGTCCATCAGCGCCCGCATTTGTGGGCTGAAGAAAATGAGGATGCCGTCAACAATAATGACGGGACGTGGTTCAGTATGGATGGCTTCAACTTTGCGTGAGTGGGTGACATAGTCATAAATTGGTTGTTCAATGGTTTCGCCTTCACGCAAGGCTTCAAGATGGTTTAAAAGTAATTCGGTATCAAAAGCATCGGGATGATCAAAATTCACTCGGTGGCGAAGTTCAATCGGCATGTCTCCCAGGTTACGGTAATAGGCATCCTGCTGGACAAAGGTCACTCGTTCCGGACCGACAGCCTGGATGATTTTTCTGGCGACCGTGGTTTTTCCCGAACCGGTGCCGCCGCTGATACCGATGATCATAGCGTTATTATCGTGGTAACGGTGCATAACAAAGTGGATTTTGATCTTCGCCTGAGCCAGATGCACTGGACAAACAACAGACGACTTCCTCCAAATACACAAAAAGATGGATCGAACACAACGGCTGAGAGGGTTAATGCTTGGGACGGCTGTCGGAGATGCGCTTGGATTACCAGCCGAAGGGCTGTCCCGACAACGAATTCGAAAATGGTATGGTGGAACCTGGCGTCACCGATTTTGTTTCGGTTGGGGGATGGTGAGTGATGACACCGACCACACGGTTTTCGTGGCTCAGAGTTTACTAGCGCATCCAGACTCTGTCGAGCGTTTCACCAGCCGATTGGGGTGGTGTTTGCGTGGATGGGTGGCGTCACTGCCAGCCGGGATTGGGGTGGCGACGTTGCGGGCAACCTTGAAACTGTGGATTGGGTTCCCTCCCAGTCGGAGCGGAGTTTTCTCGGCTGGAAACGGGCCGGCGATGCGTTCAGCCCCCATTGGGGCATTTTTTGCTGAAAATCCAGAACTGAGAACCACCTTTGTGACTGCTTCAACCCGACTCACCCATACGGACCCAAAAGCGGTGATTGGTGCCCGAGCCGTGGCTGACATTGCTGCCTGGGTGGTGCGTGAAAATCTTGTTTCACGGCCTTCAAAAGAAGATTTCCTGGCACTACTGCATCAGGTAGGAACGGATGCCGACTGGCAGGAATTGCTCCAGAAACTGTCAACCGCAATTGATCAGGAGCTTTCAGTTGAAACATTTGCTGACAGGCTTGGATTGTCGCGAGGTGTTTCCGGTTATATGTTTCACACCGTTCCTGTCGCGCTCTATGCCTGGTACCGGCATTTCGGGGATTTTGAAGCCACGCTCAAATCAGTGCTTGACCTGGGTGGCGATACGGACACGGTGGCTGCGATTACCGGTGCGCTGGCTGGAACCGTGGTTGGTGAGTCAGGAATTCCTTTGCCGTGGCGCACTGGAATCTGGGACTGGCCACGTGGAAGGCGGATTCTGGAAACCATTGCTGACCGACTGGCCGCCCCAGGGCCATCCGCTGTCCCAATCAGGTATTTCTGGCCGGCACTTCCAGCCCGGAACCTGGTATTTTTACTGATTGTGCTCGGGCATGGCTTTCGGCGGCTGGCGCCACCTTACTGAATGAAGAATCTGTCAGTACCACCTGCGTAAGCGGGTGGGTTCTTTTGGCTTGAAAACCCCACCCGCTTACGCAGGTGGTACTGACCCGGTTTTTTCATCCTTAACTCAAAGACAACTTCGCTCATCTGAAGTTCAACAGAAACAGAACGCGTGCGTGCCTCCAGGCTTCAAGTTATACTGCCGGCAACTTCCAAAACAGGTTTTTTTGGTGTTTTTTCAAGGAGAATTCTCGATGTGCTCCCCCTTTTGGCTGCAAAAGAAAGTAAATGTGTGCTTTATGATGCGATGTGCTCTGGGAGTCATGCTGCTTTTGATTTTTTCAGCGCTCCCGACGCAGGCTCAGTCTGCGGAAGATGTGATTGATGTGGTTGACTACAAGATTGATGCTGAGTTGATTCCCGAAACCCAAACCCTGGCTGCCAAAGCCATTGTCACGTTGAAGGTCACACGGCAGGTTCAATCAGTTACCCTCGAACTCAACGGCTCGCTTGAAGTGACGAAGGTGTTGGGCCCCAATAATGAACCACTCCAGTTTGTCCAGGATCGGTTACAGGATTTAAGCGTGAAAGTTGCGCTTGGTCAGTCGCCGGTTGTCGGTCAACCATTTACCCTGACCTTTGAATATGCTGGTCAGCTTTTATCTTCTGAAGGTGGGGTTTTGGCGCTCAAACGTCTGGCGTATGTCGGCAAAGACGGGTGTTATTTGCTCTATGCCGCCCGCTGGTTTCCTTTTCACGCCTACGCATCGGATGTGGCCACCTACACCATCAACCTGGTAACACCAAGCGAATTTAAAGTGGTGGCCTTTGGGGAACACACCGAACAGCCTTTTGTTCCGCCAGCACCGGTGAAACCAGTTACAGGAAAACAAACTGACTCGGCAAAGCCGCCAAGCCGTCGCCAGCCAGCCGGGTCGCGACGAAAGCCAGCTCAACCAGCCGAAACGGAAAAAGCAACGACTGAAGCCTCGCAATCGCCCACAAAACTGCTCCCAACCGGAAGCGGCAATCGAACCCGGCATACCTTTGTAGTTAGCCAACCGTTGCTGCCCGGCACAATTGCGGCGGGCGAATATGCCGTTCGTTCCGTCCAGCGCAATGGGTTTGATGTGGATTTCTATTTCAAAATTGGCAATGAAAGCTCAGCCGAACGCTATGCCGAAATCATGGCTGAAGCCGGAAGCTTTTTAAATGAGAAATTTGGCCCATACGCCTTTGGCACCAAGCTTCAGGTGGCGGAAATTGATAACGAGAGTCTGGAAAGTTACACGGCGGCTGGGGTCACGCTGCTGGCCCGCCGATTACTGGATAATCCAAAAGAACTGCCACGGGAAACGCTAATCAGAGAAGTTGCCTATCAGTGGTGGGGACAGGCCGTCGGGCTCAAATCCTTTGACGATATCTGGATTTCGCAGGGGCTGGCCACCTACTGCTATATGCTCTTTGAGCAATCCCAGATGAATCAGCAGGCGTTTACCCGGTTGTGCCGTGATATTTTGGAGCGTGCGCTGGCTTTTGAAAGTCAGACTTCGATTGGGCGTGCGCCAGCCGAACTCGATGACCAGTCAGCCGCCTATCGGTCCATCATTTTCTATAAAGGTGCCTTTGTGTTTCGCATGCTTTCAAGCGTGATTGGCGAAGCCAAAATGGCAACGCTCCTCAAGAGTTTTTATGCTGAAAATCAAGGAAAACGCCCTGGAATCAGCGACTTTGAGAGAGCAACATCAAAAGTGGCTGGCGAGGACATGCGGTATTTCTTTGGGCAGTGGGTTGATTCGACCGGAGTACCGGAATTTCGCCCGGACTATCAAATTCTACGGCTGAAAGATGGGAGCTATCGGCTCCGGGGGACGATTGAACAGGATCTGGAAACCCTGCGATTTCCGCTCGATATCGAACTGGAATCAAAAGGCGGGATTGAGCGCACTCAGGTCCAAATCAATGGTAAGTCGGTTGATTTCACGCTCAAGGTTAATTCCGAGCCAGGTAATCTGGTCATTGACCCGGATAGCAAATTGCTGCGCACCTCGGAAGAAGTTCGGGTGGCGGTGGTGGTCCGGCGCGGTATTCAACACATGGAGCAGGAAGAATATGCCGAAGCTCAACAGCAATTTGAAGCTGCCGTTAAACTCAATCGCCGTAGCAGTTGGGCCTACTACAATTTGGGTTTGCTCTATATGAAACAGCAAAACTTCCAACGGGCGATTGATGCCTTTGATGAAGCCTACAATGGTGATTTGCTGCCGTCGTGGCTCGAAGTCTGGTCGTTGCTCTACAAAGGAATGGCCTATGATGCCGCCGGGCAGCGTGACCGGGCAGTCGCGGAATACGACAAAGTTCAAAAACTTGGCGACAACCCGGACAATGTGCAGGATCTGGCTCAGAAATATATGAGCGCCCCCTATCGGCCCGAGCGGAGTACTCCATCCAATCCGTAAGCCTGAGTGAAAGAGCGAGTAGTGAGTAGCGAATAGCGAGTAGCGAGCAATCAATTTCCCAAGCTTGCTACTCGCTTTTATTTTTAGGCGTTGACAGTCATCAGGCCTGGTTCAAGCGTTGAATCCCGCGATTCACCCTGGTTTTTTCTGGTTGACAGAACATCAGTTCAATTCAAAACTGAGCCACTTGCTTTCGGATTGACGACTGACGACTGATTACTGACGACTGACGACTGACTTTTATATGCCTCCCAAAATTCGCGTTGCCTTAATGTACTCTGATAACACGTTTGCTTCTCCGATTAACCCTGAAGTGACCTTTGGGTGGGGGAATTATGACGACTTCGGCGATGAAGAAGCCGCGCTGGTCCTGGAAATGCACCGGGATGGGCGTTTTGACGTGTTTAACTTCACCTGGCAGGACATCACGCCGGAGCTAACTTTTCGCCAGATTCATAATCTTTTAACCGGAGAGCGGCTCGAACATGTGCCGATTGACGAGACGGTGGATGTGATTTTTGTGCGCGGTGTCGGAAGCTCACAACGGGCGCACGATTTTCGAGGCACGATTTGTGAACGACTTCAGCTTTTGAAGCAGTTGAGTCGAACCAAAGTCATCAACCCGGTCGAAACAGTTATTTCGGATCTGGAAAGCAAACGATATCTGGTCAAATTGTTTTCGGCGGGTGTTCCGATGCCGGCGACCTATCTGGCGAGATCACTGGCGGAAATCGAAGAAATCGGGAAGCAGCTTTCACAAGGCTATGTCATCAAGCCGGTCCAGGGGTTTGGTGGATTTGGGATTGAACGGTTTCCCGGCGGATCGGTGGCTCAGGTTGAGCAATTTCTCTCAACCGACGGGGAAGTACTGGTCCAGGAGTTTATTCCAGGGATTGCCCAGGGTGAGCGGTCTGTCATGATGACGTTTCAAGAAGCCGCCTACGCGATTTTGAAACGCCCGCACGAAGGCGATTTTCGGTCAAATTTTTCACACGGCGCCACCATTGTTCGGGCTGAACCCAATGAAGCCGAGGTCTTATTGTGCCGGGAAGTGTTGAAGCACCTGGAGTTACCCAGCATCATTTCACGCATTGACCTGATTGGACCGCGTGAAGCCCCAATGTTGATGGAGGCGACGATGTCGTGCATGGGTCTCTATCTGCGCGATGTACATGCCGAATCCGAAATTGCTCAGGTGATTATGGACACGATTGAGAAAGCAGTGAGGGCTGAAGAAAACGGGCTGAAAATTCCAGGGCTCAGGGCTTAGGGCTGAAGACTCGCAAGCTCGGGGCTGAAAAAACCAGGGCTCAGGGCTTGGGGCTGAAGACTCGCAAGCTCGGGGCTGAAAAAACCAGGGCTCAGGGCTTAGGGC
>DAOQNB010000223.1:0-7872 GCA_035335845.1 Acidobacteriota bacterium
CCGGTCCGGCAGCGATTTGGTTGGCATTCATTTCCAGAAATTCCATCAGATTTATTCCTTTGTGAGCAAAGTGACATGCTTTGGGGTTCAGAGTTTGGGGGACAGGTTTGAGGTTCTTGAAAAGACATAAAGGGCATAAGGGACAAAAAGGACATAAATTCAAAAACCCTGAACCCTGAACCCTGAACCCTGAACCCTAGTTCTCTTTCGGGTCATTGACCAAATACCCAACTGTGCGGTGATCGGGGTGGAGATAGGTGCGCATCACCCGTTGAACTTCCGCGGTTGTGACTTCGCGAGTGCGGTGCAGATACGCATCCAGATAGCGGTAGCCACGTTCTTCTTCAGGGAGTTCCGGGCGATTGGCCGTGGTTTCATACTCGCCAAGCAAAGTCGCCTGATTGAGAACATCTTCATTCCCAAGCACATACATAGCTTCAATCTGGCGCTTGGCTTTCTTTAGTTCGGCTTCGGGAATCGGCTCGGTTGCCAGCCGATCAATCTCTTCATAAATCGCCTGTTCCACCGCTGCCAGGGTGTGTCCGGATTTAATTTCGGCCTGAATATAAAACAGTGAAGGATCAATGTGCTCGTTGTAGCTGGCATAGGCCATGGTCACGGACTGGTCTTTTTCTTGAAGGCGTTGATAGAGCCGTGATGTTCGTCCGTGGGAAAATAACATCGAGGCTACGTGCAGGGCATATGAGTCGGAGTGGGCAATTTCTGGGGCGTGATAGGCAATCATCAGCCGCTCCACCGGAGTGATTTTCTTGACAATGACCCGTTTTTCACCGCGTTGGGGTGGTTCAACGATTTTCATGGCGGGCGGTTCCGGACCAGCGGGCAGATGTCCAAAGAGTTCGGTGACACGGGCAATTGCCTGTTCGGTTTCAAAATCACCAACCAGCACCACGGTGGCATTGCGCGGCTGATACCACTGGTCGTAATAGCGCTTCATGTCCTCAACCGTGACGCCTTGCACATCCTGCAACCAGCCAACCGTTGGCGAATGATACGGATGTTGTCGAAACGCGGTGGCCCAGACTTCATTTTCGAGCAATTCAAACGGGCTATCGAGGCCCATTTGGAGTTCTTCAATGATGACCTGTTTTTCTGATTCAAATTCTTCCGGGGCAAACGACGTGTTTCGGATGCGGTCAGCCTCGATTTCGAGCGCCATTTCCCACCGGTCTGAGGCAAAGGTGAAGTAATAGGCGGTGAAATCAAGCCACGTGAAGGCGTTGTTGCGCCCGCCACGAATCTGTGTCAGCAGGTCAATCTCGCCTTTGCCAAGCCGCTCAGTCCCTTTAAACATCATATGCTCCAGGAAATGAGACTTGCCGGTATGGCCCAATTCTTCGTTGCGGGAGCCAACTCGATACCAGATCATCGCCGCTACGATGGGATGGGTATGGACTTCTTTGGTGAGAATGGTTAAGCCATTGGGTAGATGTGTACGGCGGACATTGCGAGTCAGTGCCGAAAATCCATCATGTGAAGCAGGCTGTGGGCTGGACATACGAACGTGGTGCTCCTTTTGGAGATTGGCCGAATTTCAGCTTTTGGGAGAAAAGCCAGCCAGTATAGAGGGGAATTTGATGGGAGACAATGCTTTCTCGGCGGAGGGAGTCGGGTGCAACCCTGGTGAGATTCAGGTACAATCACGTGCCTGGTCAGAACCACTCACGTGCTGGTCTGATCGCTCCAACTTCCTTCGACGCGCCTGGCCGCAATCCTTTCCCCCACTGTCTTCCCAAACTGTTATGCGTGTACCAATTTGTTTACTCCTGTGTGTCATCCTTTGGTCATTGGGTGGGGGAAGTGTGGGATTCGCTCAAACCGAATCCGTGACATTTGACCATCTGACACAGGAAGACGGTCTGTCAAATAATGCCATTCGGACTATTTTTCAGGATCGAAAAGGGTTTATCTGGATTGGAACTGAAGATGGGTTGAATCGCTATGACGGCGTTCAATTTCGTGTGTACCGCCATCAGCCAAATGATCCAGGTTCAGTTCCAGGCAGTACGATTTTAACGATATATGAGGACCGTGCCGGTACGCTGTGGTTTGGTACTCTCTCAAATGGGTTAGGGCGGTATGATTCGGCGACTGACACGTTCAAGACCTACCCTTATCAGGTCGCTGGCGGATTGACCAAAAATTTTGAAACCCCGCTCTGCCTGTATGAAGATTCCTCGGGAAATTTTTGGGTGGGAACGGTGGGGGGATTACTTCTGTTTGACCGGGCCACTGGACAGTTCACCGGGTATCCTTCACTCTCCCAAATTAGCTCCTCCATTACTTCAATGGTTGAAGACCAGCAAGGAAATTTGTGGGCGATTGTTGGGTTCGAAATCTGGATCTTTGACCTCACAAAGCGGCAATTCACTGAGCGCGTTTATGAAACTGCTCCTCGTTCTCCGCGAGCAATCCTCAATAGTTGTTTACGCCTTCATCCCAACGGCACCGTATTTGCCCTGATCGCTCAGGAATTCCTGGTTTTTGACCCTAACCATCGAAAAGTTATTGACTCCTATACTGGGCTAATTGATGACACCCTCTTAGAACCTGAATGGGCATTTATGTCCCTGCAATTTTCAGACACATCTTCAGCCTGGGTGGCTGTGTCCGGTGGTGGTTTAATATGGGTTGATTTACGGGCAAAATCGGCTGTTATGTATCGGTATGATGCCACGGTTGCCACTTCCTTGATTGGAAGCCATCCGCTGGCACTCTGGCTGGATCAGTCTGGGGTTTTGTGGATCGGAGATTTGGCAAGCGGGATCAGCAAATACTCACGCTATAAGAATAAATTCCGGTTATATCGCCACAATCCCTTTGATCCCACGTCAATCAGCAACAATTACATTCGAGGTATGTATGAAGATCATACCGGGAAATTGTGGGTGGCAACTCAGTTTGGCGGCCTCAATGTCCTGGATCAGCAGACCGGGAAATTTCAAAAGTATCCAGGACATTCAGATAATGGAAAAAGCAATGTTTCCAGTGAGATGTGGGCAGTGATTGAAGATCATGCCCATCGTTTGTGGGTTGGTGGAAATGCCGGGTTACATGTTCTTTCAAGCGACCAGAAAACCATTTCTCCCTTTCGGTTACCTGGTTTTCCGGGACTCATTGTTCATACTTTGACTGAAGATCGAAAACAGCAAATGTGGGTCGGCACCAGCGATGGGGTTTTTCTGATCTCGGCAGATCGTCAATCGGTGTCACGACCTGCCTTCCAGTCAGATTGGGCAACGGCTGATATTGGCAACGATGTCCAGAGCATTTACGAAGATCAAGCTGGAGAAATCTGGATTGGGACAACGATTGGATTTCTCCGATGGAATCCAGGGACAAACCGGGCTGTGTTCTTTTCGAGACCCTTTTCTGATCAAACAAACAAAGAGGCGACGGTCTGCTATTTCTTCGAAGATCACGCCGGAGCGTTGTGGCTGGCCACAAAGGGAGCTGGACTTTGTCGTTTTGACCGGCAGCACGACTCATTTACCCAAATTACTGAAACTGAAGGTCTTCCGCATAATAATACCTATGCCATCTTTGAAGATCGTGACCGAAAGTTTTGGATGAGCAGTGATGCCGGGATTATCCAGTTTGACCCACAGGCAAACACGTTTAAAACTTTTGGGCCAACAGATGGGCTGCAGGGAAAAGAGTTTAACCGGCATGCCCATTGTCAGACCGCGAGTGGGAAGATTTTCTTTGGCGGTCCAAACGGCCTCAACAGTTTTGAACCAGTTCGGGTGGTAACCAATCCATTGCCGCCTCCGGTGAGGATTACGTCTGTACGAATCGGCGAAGTGATTCACATTCTGGATGCCTGGGCACTCTCTCCGGAACTGAAACTTGATTATCGGCAAAATTCATTGACGTTTGAATTTGCGGCACTTGATTTTCATGCGCCGGATAAGAATCAGTTTGCCTATCAACTTGAAGGGTTCCATCACGATTGGGTGAATGCTGGCAACACCCATACCGCCACGTTTACCAATCTTCCAGCCGGCCAGTATCGCTTTCGGGTGAAAGGTTCAAATAATGATGGCGTTTGGAATGAAACCGGAAGTTTTGTCACTATTCGTCTGGGGGCACCGCCCTGGAAAACCTGGTGGGCCTATGGGCTGTACAGCCTGGTGGTTATGGGCGGGCTGATGGTTGCCTTTCAATACCAGCGAACCTCGATTGTTGCCCATGCAAAAGTTCGGGAAGCCAAACTGCAAACAGAGTTAATTGAGGTTCGGGCCAAGGGGCTTGAAAAAGAAAACCTCCAGCGAATGTATGCCGAAGCCGAAATCCGCCGCAAAAATACTGAGCTTGAAGACGCCAATCTCAAATTGAAAGAGCTTGACCGCTTAAAAGCCAGCTTTGCTGCGATGCTGGTTCACGATCTCAAAGCTCCATTGACTGTGGTTCGGACTTCGCTTGATCTGCTTGAAACAGACCAGATTTTTTCTGAATCTTCGGCGAGCGGATTTATCGGCACCTCGAAAAACAATATTGATCAAATGTTGAGTTTGATTAATGAATTGTTGGAACTGTATCGCTCTGAATCACCGGAAAGAAAAATTGATTTCAAGCCGACTGATTTAAACTCATTGCTGTTAAAATGTTTGATGTCAGCGAAACTGGCATCACAATCTAAATCCCTTGAGGTTGATTTAATCTCTCCGATGGCTTTGCCGGCGACAATGGCTGATGGAAAACAACTGGAGCGGGTTTTTTCAAACCTGCTTTCCAATGCCATCAAGTACACCGAACCCGGCGGCGCCATTACAATCGAACCATCAATTGTGTGGGGTGTAGGGGTTGAAACCGGCACAGAGTGGATTCGGGTGACCATCACCGATACCGGAAGTGGCATTCCGGCAGAGGAACTTCCGTATTTATTTGACCCCTATCGTCAAGTGGAAACGCAGAATTCAAAACCAGGTGTTGGGTTGGGGTTAGCCATTGTCAAACGCATTGTAGCCGCTCATGGTGGCAATGTTTCAGTCCGAAGCCAGGTTGGTATCGGTAGTGCCTTTACGGTGATGTTACCCGTCACACCTGTCATCCACAGTGAGCGTGAGCGATCTCTCAAGCCTGAAGGTTCAGTGTCGTCGGCAAGTGATGCATCGGCAGATCACAACCGAGAACCTGTACCATTCAAGGGGAGGCGGATTCTCCTGGTTGACGACAATCATCTGAATCTGAAAATCACAAAAACGCTTTTACAACGCCTGGGCTATGAGGTTGAGGTTGCGGATTCAGGTGTGAAGGCCGTGACCCTGGCACTGGAGCAATCATTTGATCTGGTGCTGATGGATTTTCACATGCCGGAAATGGATGGGTTGACGGCAACACAAGCGATTCGTCGTCAGGAAGGAACCCACAGACGGGTCCCAATTATTGCCTTAACGGCCAGTTCACCCCAGGATCGCGAACGGTGCCTGGCGGCTGGGATGGATGATTTCCTGGAAAAACCAGTGACAATTGAAAAAATCGAGATGTTAGTTCAGCGGTGGGTTGAGCTGGCTGATTCGTCAACATCAGCAGATTAGCTAAAAAAGAGAAGTTCCATAAAAGAAATGAAAAAAAATCCGGGGATTCTGGATAAACGCAATAATTTCACAATAATTTCACCACATAACAGCACCAAGCCGCGAAAGATTCCCTCTCATAAGGTGGCGTGACGGCTGAACCTAGCACGGGAAGGGCAGGACTTCCGCAGGATGCCCGTGCTCGTGGGAGGGAACCTTTCCCCGTTTCGTTTTTCTTCAGATTTTCCCCACCTGATTTTCTTCATTCTTCATTCTTCATTCTTCATTCTTCATTCTTCATTCTTCATTCTTCATTCTCAATTCTTCATTCAAATCATTCTTTTTTTCTGGTTGTGGAAATGGCTGCTGGATGAGTTTGCGCAGTACATCCAGGAATGAATTGGGCGACGATACATCCAGGGTCGCAATATAGTCGGTTGAAATTTCCATTTCCCTGGCAATTGGGGCAATGTTGATTCCTTTTTTTCGGGGGTCAAACAGCGCGACCAGGTATGGTAATTGATATGGTTCCGCCACCGCCTGAATGAGATAGCGGGTGTAATTGACTTCAAAGCGATTCTGGACGTCGGTCAAGAGCAAAATTCCCCACATGTCATTGCCCACCTGACGCACCAGTTTGGGGTATTCGCTATCAACCGAAAGCTGATACACAAACAATCCGCAATCAGTTGCCAGCGGCAAGCGGGCCACTTCGGTTCCAGGTAACGGGGGAAGGTGATATTTAACAGGTTCGGTCAATTCACTCTGGAATTTTCGGGCCAGGAGTCGGAGTGTGCTGGTAAAGACCGATTGAACTCGACCGACCAGTCCAAAAACAGCCAGCTTGGCACACATCGTTGATGGGCCATACCGGTCTTTTAACCGGGCGGAAAGTGGTCCAATTTCGGTCGGGGTGAGTAAAAGGGTTGGAACTTCTTCTGGTTCAGGGTGTTCGGCATCAGTTGAAACCAGTGATCCGGTGATGGGCGGTTTCTGTTCCTGGTCAATGGCATCCAGTTGAGAGAGCAACAGCGTGGTGGTTTTTCCGGTTGGCTGTGGACAAACTGGACCATCCAGTTTTTCAAGCAGCCCAAAGGTCGCCATATGTACGGCCAGGAAATTGATTTTGGAAGCCACCAGTGAATACTCATTGACGATTTCCCCAAGTGTGCGGGTGCCGTCAAACAAATCAAATAAGCGCACGGTTTCTTCAGAAAATGACCCCAAGGCCAACCGGATTTCCAGCGCTTCAGATTTGACAAACACGGTATCTGGCGGGGGAAGCGGAAGTTCAGCAATGAGCAGGTCAATAATCTCAGGCGAGATGCTGGGGTCAAAATCGAGGCGTGAAACCGTAAATTCAGGTGGTGGCAGTGGTTGTCGGAGCAGTTCATCTTTGACGGTCTGGAGCAGGGTTTGGGCTTTAAAGGGTTTTGAGACAAACGGCCAGTCCCACTGCCGATAGGCTTCGGGCATTTCCCGTACCACAGCACTGATAATGATAATCGGCAGGTTTTCAGTTTCGGGTTTTTCTCGCAGGCGGCGGGCAACTTCCAGGCCATTCATCCCCGGCATCATTACATCGAGCAAAACCAGGTCAGGTTTGACATTGGCAATCAGTTCCAGGGCGTGTTTGCCCTCAAAGGCAATGCTGACACGATAGCCTTCGCGCTCCAGATATCGTTCGATCAACGCGGTTGCCTGGGCATCGTCATCCACCACCAGAATGTGCTTGCGTGGATCATTGGCCCCGGTTGGGGCACTGATTGGGCCGACATTTTCTTCAATCCGGCCTTTAATCAGGTAGTAGTAGCCTTCTTTCCAGCGAAACAACTGTGAGAGGGCTGGTTCTCCGTACAAATCACCCAGTGTGACCCGGCGGAGCTTCCCATCGATCATATGCACAGTGGCACGGATCTGCGGTGTTTGTTCACAGACCAGTGTGGCTGTGGCACGTCGAAGGCTCAACGCCCGCAGCAAATTAGGAAGGGTACCGGATTTGATATTGCCAAGGAGTGCCATAGCCCAGACACCATTTCCAAGCCGTTTCAGTTGCCAATTCAATGAATCCAGGCTCAAAAACCCTGCTCCATCAGAAAAACAAGCAAAACAATACTTTGGAAAAAGAAATGCACCTCGGTTGGGGGAAGAGGTGACTGGTTGACCTGGCTGAGTGTTTATTGTGGAGAGACGTGGTGTTTAAACAGTACTGATTTTTCGTACTTTTTTCCAGTCAAATTCCAGCGAGATCAACGGGAATGAAGAATGAAGAATGAGGAATGAAGAATGAAGAATTGAGAATGAAGAATTGAGAATGAAGAAAATACCTGGT
>DAOQNB010000224.1:0-6025 GCA_035335845.1 Acidobacteriota bacterium
CCAGTACCTGGCCAGACGGGACGACACCAGCTCGTCCGAGCGTGATTGCTGTGGTTAAGACGTCGGATGGTTCAAAAACAATTGGACGATAGTCATGCCAGTTTGGTGTCAGTCGTCAGTCGTTCGCTAAGTACAAGTCCTCATAAATAAAGGATGGAACTTCGGTTCCTCCGAATTGGCTTTCGCCCGGATGGGCGCCGGACAATAGCCGGTGGTTTGCCGCTTTGGGCACACCACCGGATTTCGGTCCGCTCTTCGCGCCCGGATGGGCGCTGCACGCCTGGTTCGATCTCTTGTTTTCCTGACCTTGACCCATCCGCTGATCATTTTGATCCAGCGCCCATCCGGGCGCGAACCTCGATGGCCGCTCTTTCCGGTGGCCGCATGTCCAAAGCGACATTTGCCACCGGCTATTTTCCACCGCCCATCCGGGCGAAAACCAATTTGGTTCCCAATCAAATGATCGAATTCCATTCCTTATTTATGGGGACTTGCACTTAGCGATCTACTGGCTACTGACCACTGACTACAAACTGGTATGAATATTATCGTCGCTGGCGGGTATTTTGATTGAATTGAGGGACTTTGGTGCCAGGACCCAGTTTTTCGATGTCCTGACGCATTTGTTCCATGAGCCGGTTGCGGATTGTGAGGCGTGTCCGCAAGGGCCGGTCTCCGGCACGATCTTCAATCAACAGCAACAGGTGTTGCCAGCCGGATTCAAGGTCATCGGCAATGCGGGGAATCTGACTGATGTCGTATGGAACAGCCACGATACCGACACCAAGTCGTCCAAACACCTGCAAAAAGCGGGCGGTTCCCAAATCAGGGCACGAGAGGCGACGGGTGCCAAGTTTGAGTTCAATCCCCAGCAAGGTGTAGTGAATATGGACTTTTTCGGGAGTAACGTGTGGAGTGTCAGGCGGGAAAAGTACAAATTGCCGGGTTCGCTCAGTCAAAATCTTCTCGCGATAAATGACTGGGATGGCGCGCTCTCCAAGAGCTTGATAAATGTCGGCCTGGAGATCAGTAAGTGTCATGAAAATGGAGGGAAGAATTGAGAATGAAGAATTGAGAATGAAGAATTGAGAATGAAGCATGAAGTTCGTGGCAAGTGATTGGTCCGTGGTTTCTGACTTTTCTTGGGAAGTAGTGATTTCTAACCACTAACCACTAACCACGAGAAAGGTTCTTCATTCTTCATTCTTCATTCTTCATTCTTCATTCCCTGGTCTGGCTTACTTCTTGGCGCGGAGCGCTTTGGCCTGTTCGGTCAAGCGTGGGAGAACTTCAAACAGATCGCCCACAATACCGTAATCAGCCAGTTTGAAAATCGGCGCATCCGGGTCTTTGTTGATCGCCACGATAAACTTGGACGATGACATACCCGCCAGATGCTGGATGGCGCCTGAAATTCCGCAGGCCACATACAGTTGCGGGCTGACGGTTTTTCCGGTCTGACCGACTTGACGTGAGTGATCAACCCATCCGGCATCCACCACGGCGCGTGAGGCACCCGCCGCCCCACCCAGGGCATCTGCCAGGTTTTCGACCAGATAATAATTTTCCGGTCCTTTGATCCCGCGACCGCCTGAGACCACAATGTTGGCTTCGGTCAATTCGACCTTGCCACCTGCGGCAGCAAGAATGTCGGTAACCTTGGCTTGTAGTCCATCCACCATTACGCCACCAACGGCTTTGACTTCAGCCGTTCGGCTGGCATCTGGGGCACTGGCTGGGAACACATTTGGCCGCAACGTCACAAAAGCCGTGGCGCTCCGGAACGCGACTTTGGCAAAAGCTTTCCCGGCATAGACCGGGCGAACCACTGACACCGCGCCGCCTTCGACGTGGATTTCAGTGATGTCCGAAGCCAGTCCGATATTCAACCGGGCCGTCACCCGTGGCGCGAGGTCTTTACACAGCGCGGTGGCTGACGCCAGCACGACGGCTGGTTGCGCCGTTTGGATCACTTCGGCCAGGACTTTGGCATAGCCATCGGTCGAGTAGTTTTTCAGGGCGGCATTGTCGGTCACATAGACCGTATCCGCGCCATAGTGAGCGGCTTCGGTGGCCAGCTCGTTGATTCCAGAACCAATGACCAGTGCGCTCACTGACTGGCCCAGTTTGTCTGCCAGGCGGCGGCCTTCTGAAAGGGCCTCATAGCTGGCTTTGCGAATCTTTCCATCGCGTTGCTCAATAAACACTAACACTCCGTTTGCCATATCAATTCCTTTCCTTTTTCTTTAGAGGACCTTCGCTTCGCCTTGCAGAGCTTGAATCAGGCCAGTGACCTGTTCGTTGACATCACCTTCGAGCTTGCGCCCAGCCTGACGGGCCGGAGGCAAATACATACCGGTAATGTAGGTGGCTGAAGCTGCTTCGCTGACATCAGCCGCTGAGAGCCCCAGATCCGCGATGGTCTTGGTGGCGAACGGTTTTTTCTTGGCTTGCATGATGGCCGGCAGCTTTGGATAGCGCGGTTCATTCATGCCTTTATTGGCGCCGATCACAACGGGCAGAGTTGTTTCAATGACTTCCAGACCGCCTTCGATTTCACGTTCACAGCGCACGTTGCGATCATTGATCTGCAGTTTGACGACCATGGTCGCCTGTGGCAGGCCCAGTAATTCAGCCACGATGGTGTGAACCTGCTGGTTGTCGCCGCCAACCCCGTGTTTGCCAAAGAAGATAATGTCGGCGTTGACTGACTTGAGGGCTGCCGCCAGGGCTTTGCCAACCGCAAGTGGATCTTCGGTGGCCACGCCGTTGCTGCTGACATGGATGGCTGAATCGCCGCCGCGAGCCAGACCGTCACGCAGAACCGCCGGCACTTCATCCCCACCAAGGCCAACCACGACCACATCACCGCCTTTGGCTTCTTTGGTCCGAATTGCCTCTTCGAGGGCATATTCGTCATATGGGCTCATAATGTATTTGATTTCGGATCGGTCGATGGACCGACCATCTGCCGCGATTTTAATGCGGGTGTCGGTATCCGGCACCGCTTTGAGACATACTGCAATTTTCAAGGTGACCTCCGAGACTATAAAGAGAAGATTAAGACTGAAAACACAATCACTGATTGACCCAGATCGCCTACTCGTCAGGATGAAGGGGCAAACATAATTGAGCGGAATGAAGGATAAAAAATGAAGAAAATGATAACGTGTTGCAGATCAACAGGATAACCTTTTCATAATTCATAATTCATACTTCATCTGAGGGCTGGGAAATCAGGGAATTTTGAGTGATGGCTGTCTGATTCCCCTGGAGTTGGCACTGATGGACCGCATCGAAACCGCTTTGGGGAGGATCCAGGGCTCGAAACCGGATATCAATCAAGAGAACGCAGACAGTTGAAATCACGAGAAGCTGTGCAAATGGAAGGTTTATCACGTTGTGCGATTGGCTGCAATACAGAGAAGTGGAGAAATGACGGATTGCGTCAAAATGCAGCAAAAAACCTTTGTTTTCGACCCTGGGTGGCTTCAGTTTGAGCCGTCAGCGCCCTTGAAAGAACTGAATCCTGGCTTCGCCGTCACTTTCCTCGACTTGTCTGAGCGAGATGAGCCAGCAGGCCCGGTGTGTATCCTGAGTGATAGCGTTCGTGAGCAAAGACCGGTTTTTTATTTTCCACCCAATGGGCCGACGTCATTGACTGGGGCGCAAACAGATCAAACCGGTTATGTTGATCCACCACCATCCAGTTCCCATCATTCTGAATGGCTAAAAGACAAAGCTGGTTTCGCGTGGCCAGTTCCCACAGCCGCACCGAAGCCTCCTGGCTGGCCGTGAGGATGATTTTTCCTGATGGATGAAAGGCGATGTCGCTGATGTACTCTGGATTTCTCTGGAGTTCACTCAAGACCTGACCCTGTTCAATTTCCCAAAACTGAACGCGCCATTCTTCTCTACCAATCGCTGCAATTTTTCCGTCTGGCGAAAGAACGATTTGGGAAATTCCCTCTGATGAGTCCTGGACTTTCCAGAGTTCCTTTCCGGTCGCAATATCACAGCGCCGTAGTTCACCATCCAAATTCCCAATCAAGAGCGACTGGTTATCTTTGGTATAGGCCAATCCATAGATCCACTGGTTGGGGAATTCCCACCGGCGAAGCAGTTGACCGGTGGCAACGTCCCAGACTTCAACCGACTGGTAATGGCTGGTGGCGACCTGTTCGCCATTTGGGGCAAAGGCAATGGCAAATGCCGGATGCCGTATCAATTCTCGCTCTTTCTGACCTGTTGTTGCCTGAAAAAGAACCGTTCCTGCGTGTCCACTGGCACAGAGCCATTGACCATTGGGGGAAAGTGCCAGGCGATCAGCATAGAATTCGTTGGCCCAATCTGGTTGGCCAGTGTGAAGGCGGCTGACCTGAAGTCCACTCGCGCCACCAATGGCGATTCCCTGACCATCAGGGAATATAGCAAGGGATCGAACACCCGGCAGGCGCGGTGACCAGCGGGTTTGTTCCTGACCGGTTTGGAGATTCCAGACGCTGACCGTGCAATTCTGGCAGGGCCCGTGCCAGGGACGCATATCATTTTGATCGCCGGCCAGAACCAGTGTGTTTCCATCAACCGAGAAGGCCGCCGCATAAATCGGTATCGCCGAGCCCTGGAGCCGACACAGTTCTCGTCCGGTTTTCGCATCCTGAAGCTGGCAAATCGAATCCATTCCAGTTGTGAGGAGCAATAGTGTTTCATCCGGAGAAATTGCCAGTTCGTCATCCCAGGCGGAGTGTTTCTTCACCCGGTTGAGTTCAATCCCGGTTTCAAGATTCCAGGTTCGGATGAACCCATCGTTTCCCGTTGAAAACAGGCGCTTTCCATCTTGTGAAAAAGTGAGGGCTGTCACGCGGTCCTGGTGCCCGGTGAGTTTTTTTACCGGGGTATTGGCGCCAGTCTCCCACACCAGAATCTGCCCATTGGTCTGGCCTTGAGCCAGGGTTTTTCCTTCTGGCGAGAACGTGTTGCACAAAATTTCGTCGGTTTTGGTGGTACGTCGCTGGGTGACCGGCGTGCCGGTTTCCAAATCCCAGGTCGTGACCAGGCCGGACTGATGAACCGTCAGCAGATGGTTGTGGCGGGTTGAAAAGGAGAATTCTTGTACATCGGTTCTGGTTGTGAGGCCAGGTAGATGGAGCTCCTTTCCTGTAGCGCAATCCCAAAGCTGGAGCTTGCCCGATTGAAGCGTTGCAATACGGCTTCCCTCCGAAGAAAACCGTGCGTGATGAATACCCTCTGAAGAAACAGCCAGCCGGCGAATTTCCTGACCCGAGTCAATCTTCCAGAGACTAACCCAGTGATTGCCTGGATCTTTAAACTTGATGCCGATTGGCAACGGAGGCGTCTGGTGAATACGACAGGATGCCGTGAGCAGATACTGGCCATCTGGTGAAAATGCAACTTTGCCATAGCCTGGAGAAGAGAGCCGGATTCGTTGGATTTCCCGTCCGGTGTCTACATCCCAGACGCGGGCAACTCCATTATAGGCAATAGTTGCTGCCATCTGGCCATCTGATGAAAAGGCCAGACTGTAGATAGATTCACCATGCGGGGGCTCAACCAGAAATGTTGCCTGATCCGAAAGTTGTTTTATTGCCTGAGCAGAATCTTGCCTGGATGGAGCACGAAAAAGGTAACACCCGACCTGAAGCAACAGCATCCAGCCAAGGAGCCATATCAGGACATACCGTCGAGGACCAAACAGCGTGGCTGTCATATTGCGTCCTCCTGAGGCGAATGATTTGGAAAAAAGCGCTTCTCAGATGGTACCAGTCTGGAATCATCTGTTCAGCGTGGCTGAATATTCATTGACATTGCGTATTTCACTTTTCTGAAAGCTTTGGTCCCAGAATAAGCCAAAACGGGGAGATTGGAACAGGCAAGAACCCTGTGGGCTTAAAAGAAAATGAGGTAACCCGGTAGGTTCAATGATACCGGGTTACCTCTTTTTTTGTAAAATATTGAATATGTCGAGAGCAATGTTGAGGGCAGTTGGTGGGCTTTTATAGCCGTG
>DAOQNB010000224.1:6125-7860 GCA_035335845.1 Acidobacteriota bacterium
TGGGGGTGTTGTTTCAGGGGTGGTTTCTCCAGCTTTAACATTGGTTTTGATTTCCATATAAATCTCTCCAGGTAAGTAAATTGTGTGATGAATTTGTACTCTTACAAAGAGCAACTTCGGTGCCATTTCAGCTAAAAAGGAACATTTTCATTGTTTAATATGAAAACTATTGCTTTTAAAGGAGATATCTTGTTGAAATTTTTGATGAGGTTTGGGGTGAATTGAAGCAAAGGTGTATATTTAGTATACGGATTATCAGGGGTGGCCCTGGTAACATACTGAATTTTAAGTGGTTGTGTTGGTGTTCAGTGTGTGAGCAGTGTCAACTCATTGAGCATCCAAAATTCAACTGAATGGTTTTCGGGTGATGATCCTTATTTATTTCCATTCTCGGGTGAGTTGAAATGCTGCCCAAATCATAGGGAAATAAGAATTTTTGATTGTGTAGTACATGAAAAACAGGTTTGAAAATAAAATAAGGTGTTTCGACAGGTTTATTACCGGAAACACCTTATTTGAGGTTTGAAGAGTTTTGGATGATTAAAAAAATTGCTTATATATTATTCTAAGTTGCCTGGGTTCTATAAGACAGAGAGTTATCCCTTGTAAAGAGGGTTGTCACCTGTCTGACCAGTGGGTGTATATAAAGGATTGTTCGTCACTTCTGTTGTTTGCTCTGACCCTGAAGGTTTCCCTGACCCGCCAAGTACTGCCCCTGCTTTGACATCTGTTTTAATTTCCATTGTAACCTCTCTGGTGAACTGAGTGTATGATTTTCTAGTGGCTTTCAGAAGTGCAATTCTCGTGCCATCATAAGGATACTCAAAGTTTTTTTTATTCTTGTTAGAAGTCATTGCTAGAAAAACAGATAGCTGCCTGTGTGATGGTTGGGGTGATCGTTGTAATTCAGATCCCTGGTGTGTAGTTAGTAGACAAATCTGAGGGAAGGTCTATGCAAAATATTGATTAGAAAGAGAGTATCCAGGTGTTCACTCTTTGAGCACTGGTAAGTAGCTGAACACTGAGGGGAGTGCTCTGATTGTGTTGAAAATACCTTTTCCAATTTGTCATCGCTGACTGCAAGTAATTGACTCCATATATTAATCAGAAAAATTGCCTCAACCTGGCTTTTTCAACTTCAACAGTTTTGGAGCACGACCAAAACTTAGGATTATTTCCACTCGCCAGTGAGCTGAAACGCCGCCCAATAATAGGGCGATGACCATTGCTTATTCTGCCGCAATCTTAATTGTGCCCGGCGAAGCGCCTCTGCCGGACGGAGCTTTTCAACCAGAAGGCTGTGATAAAAGTGTTTCATCAATTCAGCCGTGGCCTGGTCACTGACGCTCCACAAACTGACGAGGACACGTGAGGTTCCGGCATAGAGGAAGCCTTGAGTCAACCCGACCATGCCTTCACCCTTAATTTCTTTGCCCAGACCACTCTGACAGGCGGAAAGCGTGACCAGATCGGCATTGAGCTTGAGATTGAAGACATCTGGTACCAGCAGGAAGCCGTTCTGGTCGTTGCCTTGCTGGTCAACCATCGAGAAGATCAGGCCCGACAGTTCCGGATGCTCGCTGTTGACAAACCCATGCGTGGCAATGTGGAGCAGGCGGAATTGATCAAGGTCTGGACGGTCGAAAAAGCTCCGGCTGGCAGCAAAGTCAAATGCCTGGGTGGCTTTCGTTTTGGGGACCAGTTTGAGAATGGATTCGGCTTCACGGCGCGTGCC
>DAOQNB010000225.1:0-7860 GCA_035335845.1 Acidobacteriota bacterium
ATGGAAGCTGACCTAAGTGACTGATGACCAGCGGGCCGGAATCGCGTTCAAATGAAGCCACCGTGCTGAGCGGCACCAATTTGCCACTGTTGGAACGCACATATAATAAGGAGAGCGATGTCGGATCGCGCTGGTATTCGGGCTTGAGTTCCAGAATCACCTGATATTCATTCGTCGCCGTGAAAATTGTCGAAACCTGCCGTGTGCCATAGGAATTATTCAGGGCGTCTTCGATCTGCTGGGCGGTCAATCCAAGCGCTGACGCTTTGTCCCGGTCAATTTTGATGGTCAGTTGCGGGTTGTTGACTTGCAGGTCGCTCGCAATGTCCTGAATCAGCGGAATTGTGTGGAGTTTCTGCTCCAGTGCGGCGGCTGAGGTAAACAGGGTGTCCGGGTTTGACCCTTGCAACGTGAACTGGTACAGGCTTTTTGACACCTGACCGCCAATTGAAACCGTGGGTGGGTTTTGCAAAAAGACTTCGATGCCGGCAACTTGCGCCAGTTGTGGCCGGAGCTGGATGATGATGTCATCGGCTTTAGCGGTTCGTTCGTGCAGGGGCTTGAGCAAAATCAACAACTTCCCCGAGTTTGACGAAGCGCTGGCGTCGCTGGTGCCAACCGTTGAAGAAACCGCCCTCACATTCGGATTTTTGCGGATGATATCCACCAGTTGCCGGTGGTTTTCGGACATTCGTTCGTAGGAAATGCCCTCAGCGGCTTCGGTGTAACCAATAATCTGGCCGACGTCATCGCTGATCAAAAATCCTTTTGGAATCACAATAAACAAATGCGCGGTCCAGACCGTCAGGACCACCGCAATCAACAAGGTTGCGACGCCGTGTTGCATCACAAACCGCAGGCTCACTTCATAACTTTTCAAAAACAATTCAAACCCGCGTTCGGTCAACTTCAAGAACCAGTTGTGCGATTCGGCGTGTCCACTTTTCAAAAACCGGCTGCACAACATCGGCGTCAAACTGAGCGAAACAAACCCTGAAACCAGAATCGCCAGACTGATGGTAACGGCAAATTCCTTGAACAACCGTCCCAAAATGCCACCCATAAACAGCACCGGAATAAACACTGCGACCAGCGAAATGGTCATGGACAGAATCGTGAACGAGATTTCCTTTGAGCCGTTAAATGCCGCTTCCAGAACACCTTCGCCCAGTTCCATCCGACGCACGATGTTTTCAAGCATGACAATCGCGTCATCAACCACAAATCCGACCGAGAGCGTCAGTGCCATCAGCGAAAGATTGTTCAAACTGTAGTCAAGCAAATACATCGCCGCATAGGTCGCGACAATCGAGGTCGGCACCGCCAGACTGGGAATGATCGTGGCCCGCACATTTCGCAGGAAAATGAAGATCACCATAATCACCAGCGCCACCGTCAGCACCAGCGTGAATTGCACATCGTGAAATGATTCGCGGATGGCTTCCGAGCGGTCATAGAGCACCTCCATTTTGAGCGCCGCCGGAAGTTGTTGTTGAAAGACCGGTAACAGTGCCCGGATGGAATCAACGACCTGAATAGTGTTTGAACCGGGCTGGCGTTGGATGGCCAGTGTCACCACCTGCTCATCATTGAGCCAGTTGCCGACGCGATTGTTTTCGATGCTGTCGAGGACAACGCCCAGATCCCGGAGTTCAACCGGCGAGCCATTCCGATAGGCCACAATCAGTCGTCGGTAGGCATTGGCATCCACCAGTTGACCGTTGGCCTGGATCGTGAGCGACTTATAGGTTCCGTAAATTGTCCCGACCGGCAAATTGACGTTTCCTTGCTGAACAGATTGTGCAACTTCGTCAATCCCAATGCCCCGCGTCGCCAGTGCTGTCGGGTCAAGCTGCACCCGGACGGCATACTTTTGCGAACCAGTCACCGCCACCTGCGCGACGCCGCTGATGGTTGAAATCCGCTGGGCAATCGTCGTCTGGGCAAACTCGTCAACTTTTGAAAGCGGCAGGGTTTGTGAGGTCAGCGCCAGGTACAAAATCGGCTGATCCGCCGGGTTGACTTTCTTTAATGATGGCGGGCTGGGCATTCCAGGTGGAAGTTGTCGCGTCGCGGCTGAAATTGAGGTCTGAACATCCTGTGCCGCCGCGTCAATGTCACGGCTTAAATCAAACTGGAGCGTGACCTGGGTATTGCCCTGAGTGCTGGTCGAGTTCATCGCCGAAAGGCCGGCAATGGTCGAAAACTGACGTTCGAGGGGCGTCGCCACCGAAGACGCCATGGTTTCCGGACTGGCACCTGGCAGGCTGGCGGTGACCTGGATGGTTGGGAAATCTACGTTTGGCAGGTCACTGACCGCCAGCGCCCGATAGCCGATAAAGCCAAACAACAAAATTCCCGCCGTCACCAGCGTGGTCATAATCGGACGGCGGATAAACAATTCAGCAAAATTCATGGCAGATCTCTTTTTCACCACAGAGGACACAGAGGAACACAGAGGAAGACAGAATGAAGAATTGAGAATGAAGAATGAAGAAATCTTTTAATTCCTGGTATTCCTCTGTGGTCCGCTGTGGTGAGTTTCAACTTTCCCACACATCATTTTGGAGCAGGCGTGGGCCCTGGTTTTGGTTCGGCATCGGATTTGACACTGACCTTGGCACCTGGAATCAGCCGCAAATGTCCATCAGTGACAACGGTTTCACCAACCTGCACGCCGCTGGTCAATACGGTGAGATTTTCAATGGTTGGCCCGGTGGTCACTTTTCGGATTTTGACGGTTTGATCAGCTTCGATCACATACACGATTGGGCCTTCCTGACCGGTTTGAACCGCCCGCGAAGGCACCACCAGCGCATCTGGCTGGGTTGTCAGCGTCAGCGTGACATTCACAAACTGACCTGGCCACAACACACCTTCCGGGTTTTGAAAAGTTCCTTTGAGCCGGATGGTTCCGGTCGTCAGATCAACCGTGTTGTCAATGAAGGTCAGTTGACCAGTGACCTTGAGTTTGTCGTTCTCTGGGGGATTGGCGGCAATGCCGAAACTGCTCGACGTCCGATAGGTTTTGATTTGATTGAGATCTTTTTCCGGCACTGAAAATGAGACAAACACCGGGTCAAGCTGGTTGATGGTGACCAGCGGCGTGGTGTCATTCGCCCGAACCAGGTTTCCGGCATAGACCATCAAATTGCCGGTTCGACCATCCATCGGAGATTGGATTTTGGTGTAACTCAATTGAATTTTGGCATTTTCAATGGCTGCCTGATCGGCCTTGAGCACGGATTGAACATTGTTGAGCGATGCTTTGTCGGCTTCGACGACAGCAGATGCAGTTTCAACGTTGAGCCGGTACTGGTCGCTGAGTTCCTGGGAAACGACACCTTGTTTGAGCAATTCCTGATAGCGTTCGGCCTGCTTTTTGGCATTGTTGAGTTGGGCCAGATCGCGGTCGAGCACCGCCTGGGCCACGGCTTCCTGGGCCTGATCTTTTGCGAGATTGGCCTGTGCCTGTTCGAGGGCTGCTTCAAAAGGCCGTTGATCAAGCGTAAAGAGCAACTCTCCCTTTTTCACGGTCTGGCCTTCGGCAAAATGGACTTTGAGTAACTCTCCGGATACCAGCGACCGAATCTGCACCGTTGACGACGCTTCGACGTTGCCAATCGCCCGAATCTGAATCGGAATGTTTTTCTTTTCAACCGGCTGGGCTGAGACTGGCACCGGATCAGGGGTTGGTGTGGGCCGTTTGGTATCACGGCCTGGAAATTTTGAAGCGACGGTTGCTCCGACAATGGCCACGACCACCAGCCCGACCGCAATCATCCAACCGCGACCGCGTTTTTTGGGCGGCGTGGGTTTGGGTTCAGGCTGCGGTGCAGCGGGTGTTTCAAGTGCCTCATGTGACATTGGTTGTGTCTCCGACAAGGTGAGAGATGAATGTGAGCGTTGGAAAAAGGCTCAGGAAAGCTGTGTGCCGGGCGGGCAATGACCTGTTGAGGTCGGCATCGGACAAGACGGTGTGAAGACGGTCCAGTACTGGGGAAATACCTTTCAATTGGATTCCTGTCAAGACAGATTAACTAATCCCTGAAAAAGCATTCCTGTGGCGCCATTCAGATCGGCAGTACAACCATGCCTTTTCTCCTTTGACGACATCCGACACGATACTGGCTCAGGCGCACGCTTCCTGGTATTGTCAATCGCCATTTGAACACGTCATCACCGCCTGATTTTCACCAAAACCGGCACCATCGAGGAAAACTTAAAATGAAAAATATCCCCTCTGGCCACCTACGGTATCACCTTCTCACACTCTCTTTGATTCTGTGTCTGATGTTGCCCCTGTTGATGGTCCAGCCGCGCCACATACTTGCTGCCCACAGTCAAAATCCTGAAAAAACCAATCCTCCCCAATCGCCGGCGGAAAATGAAGTTGCACTCAATCCCGGCGAGAAACACACCCACTCGTTCACGCTGCAAGCCAGTGATTACCTGGAACTGAGGGTGAAACAACGAGGAGTGGATGTGACCCTGCGCTTGCTGGGAACAGACGGAACGGTCATCCAGGAAGTGAACAAATCAACCGGGTTGCAAGGAACTGAAGTATTACGGGTGATTGTGGACCAGGCCGGCACTTATGTGCTGGAGGTTGCGACAGTGAAAAAGACTGGTCAGGCAGGGACATATCTTCTGGAGGTGCAACCACCCCGAACCGCAACCGGGCAGGATCGAGCCACCATTGAGATCGAAGGGCTTCACACCCAATTTGAAAAGCTCCGTCAGACCGGAAAACTTGATGATGCATTGCCCCTGGTAACCCAAACTTTGGAAAAAAGTGAGGCTGCTTTTGGTCCTGAGCACCGGTTGGTGGCTATCAGCCTCAATCACTTTGGTTTGTACGCTCAGGCTAAAAATGATTTCTCACGGGCAGAGTCATTTTTCCTGCGGGCGCTGGCCATTTACGAGAAAGTCCTGGGTCCTGAGAGTCTGGCGGTCACTGACCCCCTCGACAATCTGGGGAATCTCTATCGCCGCAAAGCTGAGTATGCCAAAGCGGAACCGCTGTACCTGCGTTCCCTGGCGATCAAGGAAAAACAGCTTGGCCCCGATCATCAATCGGTCGCCCAAACCCTGCACAATCTGGCAAACTTCTATCGGGACAAGGCAGACTATACCAGTGCGGAACCGTTGTACCTGCGTTCCCTGGCACTTTTTGAGAAATCACTGGGTCCAGAGCACCCATTGGTCGCAACCAGTCTTATGAGTCTGGCAAACCTCTATCAACTCACCGGTAAATACACCAAAGCAGAACCGCTTTACCTGCAGGCGCTGGCGATGTTTGAGAAATCACTGGGTCCCGAGCATCCATCGGTTGCCTCGACGCTCAACAATCTGGCCGGGCTTTATCAAAACAGGGGTGATTTTGCCAAAGCGGAGGCACTCCATGAACGGTCACTGGCTATTCGTGAGAAAATCTTGGGTCCAAATCATCCAACCATCATTCAAAACCTCAACAACCTGTCAGTGGTTTATCTGATGAAAGGTGACCTTACCAAGGCCGAACCACTCTTTCATCGGGCACTGGCCACGAGTGAGAAAGCATTTGGCCCTGATCACCTGAATACCATCCTGAGCCGTGCCAATCTGGCTCAGTTCTATCTGTTCACTGCCGATTATGCCAGAGCGGTTCCGCTGTTTGAGCAATCCCTGGCCGCACGCGAGAAAGTTCAAGGTCCTGACCACCCAAATCTTGGCCCACTTCTCAATAACCTGGCCTTGATCTACAAAACTCAGGGGGATGTGGCCAAAGCCGAATCCTTCTACCAGCGGGCCCTTACCATTTATGAAAAGGCATTTGGCCCTGACTATCGAGGCATTGGTGCAAACCTGAGCAATCTGGCGCTGATTTTGCTGGAAAAAGGAGATTTTGCCCGGTCAGAGCAACTCTATCAGCGGGCGCTGGCTATCAGTGAAAAAGCACTTGGTCCAGAGCATCCAGATGTCTCGCTGGCCCTGAGCAATCTTTCAATGCTCAATCAGGCCAAAGGGGATCTGGCCAAAGCGATTTCCTATCAAATCCGGTGTGCTCAGGTAGATGAGCGTGATCTGGTTCGGAATTTGATTTCCGGGTCTGAGCGGCAAAAGGTGATTTACATCCAACTATCAGCCTTCAGGCAAGATCGAATGCTCACCCTGCAAGCCGAAGCAGGTCTGAAAAACCCGGAAGCGCTCAAAGCAGCCCTGACACAGGTGTTGCTCCGTAAAGGGCGCGCCCTCGATGCCATGACCAATGCGATTGGCGTGTTGCGAAATCAAAGTGACCCACAAACCAAAAAATTGCTGGATGATTATGCCGGTGTGACTGAGCAACTCTCGGTTTTGACGTTGCGAGGTCCAGGTACGCAAAAACTTGAAGAACATCTGGCGACGCTCAAGCCACTCGAAGCAGAGAAAGAGCGGTTGGAAAATGAGATCAGCCGCCGGAGCGGAGAATTCAAAGCCCAGGTGACTCCGATCAGTCTGGAAAATATTACACAACTCATCCCGGCTGATGCCGCCCTGGTTGAATTTACCAGTTATCACCCCTTTGATGTCAAAACCCAAAAATATGGGGAATTGCGGTACGTGGTTTATGTGGTTACCAGGCCATCAGGAAAAACTCACCGGCAGGGCGAAGGTCCAGACTCGTCAACCGCTCCAATCCAGTGGACTGATTTGGGACCAGCCGCGCCAATTGACCAACTGGCCAATGAATTTCGGCAGGCATTGCGCAAGAAATCTCCACTTGAAAAGGTGGGAGATTCCAAAGGTACAGGTGCCCAACGACCAGTCCTGGAAATCGCTCGGGAACTGGATCAGTTGGTGATGCAACCAGTTCGCAAGCTGGTGGGCAATGCCAGACACCTGCTGATGTCACCCGAGGGTGAACTGAATCTGATTCCCTTTGCGGCTCTGGTCAATGAACAAGGTTCGTTCCTGGTCGAGCACTACACCTTGACCTATCTCACCAGTGGGCGTGATTTGCTGCGATTACAGGTGAAAATTGCGCCTGCCCAGCCACCTTTGATCGTGGCCGATCCGGATTATGCTGAAGGCGAAGGGCCGACATTGTTTGGCACACACCTGCCACCATTGAAAAGACTTTTGGGGACAAAAGTTGAAGCCCGGATGATCCAGACTGAATTTCCTGATGCCGAGGTGAAACTTGGTCCGGCTGCCGGGAAAATGGCGTTGGAAGCGGTCGAGAAACCTGAACTCCTTCACATCGCGACCCATGGATACTTTATGGGTGGCGGAAATGCTCTGGTGGCAGTAGCTGACAATCAACGTGCGCTCGCCAAGGACGACGAGCAACCGATCAACATAGACCAGATCAAGCGGGAAAATCCGTTTCTGCGGTCGGTTCTTTTCTTTGCCGATGCCAATCGGAGTGAGCAGGGAACCATGACGGCACTGGAAGTCGCTCAATTGAATCTGTGGGGCACCAAACTGGTCGCATTGTCGGCCTGTGACACCGGTGTGGGAGAGATAAAAAACGGCGATGGGGTCTATGGCTTGCGGCGGGCGCTGGTCCTGGCCGGGAGCGAAGCCCAAATGATCAGTCTATGGGCGGTTTCTGACAGTGGGACCCAGGAATTGATGGCTAACTATTACAAACGGCTCAAAGCCGGTGAAGGTCGTTCTGAAGCCCTGCGCAACGTTCAGCTCAAAATGCTCAAAAACCCCCGACGCCGCCACCCGTTTTATTGGGCTTCTTTTATCCAATCCGGGGAATGGAAACCGTTGTGATTCCAGTTTGGCATCAGAAGTCATGCGATTTTTGGCTGAAGGTATCGGGCCGTAAGCGCCAGGATAAGGGAAACCAATGGTTTGCGCTCCAGCAGGAGCCGCCAGAGGGTA
>DAOQNB010000226.1:0-3202 GCA_035335845.1 Acidobacteriota bacterium
CCAAGAACCAAGAACCAAGAACCAAGAACCAAGAACCAAGAACCAAGAACCAAAATGTTCCCAATTCTCAATTCTTCATTCTTCATTCTTCATTCAATCAGGGGTTGCCGTACTGGCGGCACAGGTCAAGCCATTGGACTCGCAATGGCTCCAAAATTTCCTTGAATTTCGGATTATCCTGAAAGTCTTTCCAATCCGGGTTATTGCAAAACCAGGGGTAATTTTCATTTCCCAAAGTAATTGCCTTGCGCAGCCACTGTAAGGCTTCACTTTCCCGTTTCAGCGCCGCATAAACCGTAGCTAACCAGTATGCAGCGTCGCCATCGGCACTGGCGGTATCACGAACAGCATCGTTAATAATGGCCAGTGCTTTTTCAGGGTGACCGGTTGCCACGTGGCACAAGCCATAAATGGGGCGAAACGCGTGCAGGTCAGGGTTCCGGTCAAGCACATTTTTTAAGGTGGTTGACGCTTCTTCCCATTGGCCCTGGTAATACTGAACCTGGCCAAGCACCATCAAGGTGAAAGGATGATCTGGTTCATAAAACAGCGCGCTTTCCAATTCATTCATCGCATCTTCGTATCGTCCCTGATACATCAAAATTCGGGCACGATTGTATGCGGCAGGTACTAAATCAGTTGGATTCAGCTTGATACAGGTATCATACTGCTGGAGTGCCTGTTTATAAAGACCATCCCACCGATATAGATATCCAGCAATACTGTGGACATTGGCATCATTTGGAGCAACCGAAAGGACCCGTTTGACCTGAGCCCGAGCTTCGATCTTTTCATTTTTCAAAAGATGGATGTACACCATGTTCGATTGGGGCTCAATCAATGAGTCATCCAGCTTCATAGCCTCACGGAACCGTCCTTCGGCCCGTTCAAAATGGACCGAACCGCCAATTCCTTTTAAAACATACTGGACATAACACAACCCGATTCCAGAATGAGCCAGGGCAAAGTTTGGATCCAGACGCAACGCATTTTCAAACATGCCAATCGCCGATGAGAAATCATCTTTCATCATGGTTTGCATAAACCGATTCAGTTGATTTCGTCCCCGGAGGTAATACTCATACGCTTCGGAATTGTTGGTTGCCGGTGTGGCAATCCGAACCTGTTCCGTCTCAGTGATGCGAACCCGAAGTTCATCCACGATTTTGCGGGAAATGGTGTCCTGCAAGGTCATGATATCAGCCGCATCAAGATCAATTTTATCGCTCCACAAGATCTCGCCGGTGTTGATATCAATCAATTGCGGCGTCACCCGAAAGCGATTCCCGGCTTTGAGATAGCCACTGATCAACACGGCATCCACTTTGAGTTCAGCGCCTACCTTTTGGGCATCAATTTCCCGTCCTTGAAACTTGGCAATAAAACTGGACGGTCTGACCACCAGCGATTTCAAGGCAGCCAGTTCAGTAATCAAGCTATCAGCCAGCGAGAAACTATAAAAATCGGATTCTGGGTCACCGCTCAGGTTTTTGAACGGCAAAATCGCAATGGCCCGCTTTTCATTGTTCTTCCAGGTACTGGGCATTGAATCACGCAGGCTGCGAGCCTGGCGTTGTTCCTGAGAAGGTTCAAGTGAATCTTTTTCCCGTGGTGGCGGTCCAGGCGGAAGCGTGGCACCAGGATCGGGACGAGGTGACCCAGGTTGGGTTCCAGTACCAACTGAATCACGTTCACGCGATGATGAAGGACGCGGTGGCGGCTGCTCACCAGGAGACATCAATCGGTTGAGTAACCGGCCAACCATCCCGTTTTTGAGCCAGCCGGGCTTTTCATGACGTGGCGCAATGGGTGGCATAATTGATTCATCAACCATCCCTCCGGATTGCGACTGGACGTTTCGCATCAACTGTTTCAAATCCGCCTGGAAGTCCCGCATCTGCTGATAGCGTCCAGATGCCCCCTTGGCCATGGCCTTATCCAGAATGACCTGCAATCGGTCGGGCAGATTGGGGTTGGTTTGAGCCAGGGGCGGTGCCGCCTCATGCATCACAGCATGCATAATTTCGACACTGCTCTTGCCTTGAAACGGCAATTTTCCGGTCACCATTTCATAGATTAAGACCCCGAGCGAAAACACATCTGAGCGTTGATCAATGGTGCCCCCACGAGCCTGTTCGGGTGACATATAGCCAGCCGTGCCAAAGGGCACCCCGGCCTGGGTCAATTCCATCACTGACTGGTCACCAATATCGGTGGTGGTGGCTTTCGCCAATCCAAAATCGAGAATTTTTGCCTGCCCGCGATCATTGACGATCACATTGGTGGCTTTGACATCCCGGTGAATGACCCCTCGTTCGTGGGCTGCCGCCAGGGCGTCGGCCAGTTGAATTGCAATCGAAAGCACGCTCTCCAGCTCCAATGGTCGGCCACGGACCATTTGCTTGAGACGCTTCCCTTCCAGGTATTGCATCACAATAAAGTGCAGGTTTTTGTCTTCGTTGATTTCGTAGACGGTGCAGATATTGGGGTGATCAAGTGCGGAGGCAAGCTGGGCTTCTCGTAAAAACCGTTTGCGCGATTTTTCGTCGGCGACGAGCTCAGGTGGGAGAATCTTGATCGCGACAGTCCGGCGGAGGCGGGTGTCTTCGGCCTGGTAAACTTCACCCTGGCCACCCTCGCCAAGTTTTTTGAGTATTTTATAATGGAGAAGATAGGTGCCAATCATACAAGTCGGTGGGCGGATTTCCGCTGAGATAAGACCTGGGAATCGTGCGGGCCAAGAACCAATGGGCAGCGCTGCCTTGGAAAACTCCCAACGGTCTGAGGGTGGGCTCAATCGTCGGGGATCTGACTGGAATGGTCAGCCAGCGGATTGACAAATTCGATACTAGACCATTTTCTTGTGTGTGGGAAGGGCAAAGACAACAATCCCTTGGGTTGTTTTTTTCCAGTCAGGGCCGAAAGAATCGGGGGCAAACCGGTACTGTCACCACTATACTCAACGTCCACAGCAAGTTATCGCGCGCTAAAAAAAGAAAACACAACCGTGAAAAAGCCTTTTTCCGGGATGGAGACCACGGCTCATCTTCACTCAAAGATGAGTGAACTCACACCAACCAGCAACTTCGAGATAGAAACTGGATCTCAACCGAACCTGGGTACGCTCACTCCTCGTCTTCATCACCCCGACCTGGGCGCCTGAGGTTAAATTTTTCCAGCCGGTATTGGAGTGTCCGAAAGG
>DAOQNB010000226.1:3302-7851 GCA_035335845.1 Acidobacteriota bacterium
CGACCTGGGCGCCTGAGGTTAAATTTTTCCAGCCGGTATTGGAGTGTCCGAAAGGTCAGCCCAAGGAGCTTTGCGGCACGGGTGATATTCCAATCGGTTTGATCCATGGCCTGGATAATCAATGAGCGTTCAACTTCTTCAAACGAAATACCTTCTGGCGGCAATTTAAAATGAAACTCCACTGAGCGGTCAGTTGCCTGCCGGATTTCGAGCGGCAAATCTTCAACCTCGATCCGGTCTCCTTCACACAATAACACCGCCCGTTTGATGGCTGATTCAAGCTGGCGGACATTACCAGGCCACGTGTAATTTTGGAGCAGCCGTAAGGCTTCCGGGGAAAACTTAAAGGCCGGCTGGCTTCCACGAATCTGCTTTTTCAGAAAATATTCAGCTAGCACCAGAATGTCCCCCCGGCGGGACCGCAACGGTGGAACTTCAACAGGGATCACATTTAAGCGATAATACAAATCTTCCCGAAACTTCCCATCCTTGACCATGGCCTCCAAATCGCGGTTGGTTGCCGTGACCACCCGAACATCAATTTTGATGGTTTTGGTGGCACCCACCCGTTGGATTTCACCTTCCTGGAGCGCCCGCAGAAGTTTGGCCTGTAAATTCACGTTGAGTTCGCCAATTTCATCCAGAAAGAGCGTGCCTTTGTCGGCCATTTCAAACAGGCCCTTCTTTTCGGCATAGGCCCCGGTAAACGACCCTTTTTCGTGGCCAAACAGCTCAGATTCGAGCAAGTTTTCATTGATGGCGGCGCAGTTGACGGCCTGAAATGTTTGCCCGACACGTGAGCTATTTTTGTGCAAGGCTTTGGCAATCAGCTCTTTCCCGGTGCCTGACTCCCCACGGATCAATACCGTTTCATCAGATGCTGCCACTTTGAGAATCAACTTTTTCAGCCGTTCCATCTGCTCGCTCTGCCCGATGATTTCGCCATCCAGTGTATTGAGTCGCCCGAGGGCCTGCGAAATGACAGCCAGCAATCGAACCTGATCCAGCGGTTTTTCAAGATAGTCAAACGCACCATGGCGGATGGCCTCCTTGGCCGAATCAATTGATCCATGGGCGGTCATCAAGATCACAATGATGGATGAATCAAGCTGGGTCAGGTTTTTCATTAACTCAAGGCCGCTCATCCCCCCCATTTTCAGATCCGTCAGGACCAGATCAAAGTGCTCATTTTTGACCATTCTGAGCGCAGCCTCACCACTGGCAGCGACGTTGGCGCGATATCCTTCTGAGGTCAAAATCAATTCCAGAATCTCGCGCTGGCGTTTTTCATCATCAACAATCAGGATTTTGTTATGGGTCACAGGTCACTCCTTTGTTCGTTCACCGCACAGCCAGTGTCAAGCCCCTGTCGAGGAGGCAGAATGTTCAAGGATGCTCAGGGGAAGGCGAATCACAAATGTTGTTCCTACCCCAACCGTACTTCTCACCAAAATAGAACCATTGTGCTCTTCGATCAGTTTCCGGGTAACCGCCAGGCCGAGCCCAATTCCGGTCTCTTTCGTAGAGTAGTAAGGCTCAAATATCTGGTCAAGCTTGTCGGAGGGAATCCCGACTCCCCTGTCAGTTACCGTAATCACCTGCCCATCCGGCTCAGTTTGTAGCTTGACCGTGAGGAGACCTCCCTCGGGCATCGCCTGGATCCCGTTGATCGCCAGGTTGGACAGACACGAACTCATCAATTCCGCATCAACCTCAATCAATTGCCCGCCAGTTTGGTCATCAATTTTGAGTTCAACCCCCTGTTCCTGAGCCTGAGTTTGAACAACCTGAAACACACTCTCAACAATGGTGCGAAGCGAAATTGATTTTCTGGCCAGCCGCGCGGGCCGGCCAAACCGCAGAACGTTGTTGACCAGTGAATTTAAGCGGGCAATTTCTTCTTTGACCGAGATCAAAAGCCGGTCAAATAAAGCACGGCCAGCGGCTTCAGTCGGAGGAAATTTGGTGCGGACGTGATCAATCGTCAGGTTGATAAAGTTCAATGGGTTGCGAATCTCATGGGCAATCCCCGAAGCCAGACGTCCAATCACAGCCGCCCGTTCTGCCTGGTTTAACCGTTCCTCCAGTTCCTGCTTTCCCCGCAACTGATCAATCATCTGGTCAAAGTTGGCTGCCAGTTGACCAACTTCGTCTTTGCGCCGCAGGCCAATATGAAATTGAAGGTCACCGTCGGCCACTCGCTGAACGGCTTTGATCAACTGTCCAAGCGGACTGGTAAAGCGCCAGACCAGCCCAACCGAGGTCAGAAGTCCAACAAGCAACACGACAATCGTGGCCAGTAACCGGTTGCGCGAAGTATCAGCCAGGGTTTCATCCAATCGAAGCGATGACATCACCACCACCACGTAGTTAATCTCGGGCTTGCCATCAACACCCGCCGCCCGGAAAGGAATAAAAATGGTCTGCTTGGCTTCTTCTGTTTGATGCAGTGTGGCCTGAGTTGAGTCAGTTTCGAGCGGGTCACCAGCCACAACGAGCGAACTCCCAGGGTTTGGGATCAGGATTTTTAAACCGCGTTCGTTGCTGTTGGCCGCATCAGTGACCCTTCCTTCCGAATCGGTAATCATAATGTGTTTAATGCGGTTGTACTGCTCAGCCGGAAGATCGCGCTGGCGAATTACCTCCAGGTAATTGACGTCGCTGATGCTCTTGAGACCAACATCCACGGCGGCGGTCAGTTCTTTGATTTGCTCGGAAACCTGGCGGCGAATCTGCTCTTCCGAACGCCGGTTCAGTTCATATAAAACCCCGACGGTCACCACCAGTAATGTGGTCATGAGCACAATTAAGCGAAAACGGAGACCAAGGTAGACTGACACGCCATCTCCTCCTGTGTGATGAGAACGATTTGATGTGGGCAGGATGCTGACTTCAAGAGTGCTTGGCTCTGACTGATGACCTGGGCTATGCTGTGGTCAGAGTGGATGCTTTTTTCCCAAACGATAAAGGCACGTATCTCTTGATAACACTGGTGTTGTGTCTGATGTTCAGTGGTTATACAAGTTGGCCGGCAACTTCAATTCATTCAGATCAAAGCATCATTGTCAACTCAGGGCGACACTCAATCATCCAGGTGTTTCATCATTCTTGGAACCAAACCCAGGAATTATGCTCTGTTTCAAAAACGTCGCTTCACTATTCATCATTTCATACACGAAACAGGGAGCCAGTTGAACAGGCACTTCGTGTCAACTGAGAACCGGTCTTCTTCAATGCCCTATCAACTCTTTATTGCCTGGCGATATTTGCGCGCCCGGCGAAGTCAAAAAGTCCTCTCGATTATCAGTGCCATCTCTGCCCTGGGTATCACCGTTGGGGTATGGGCACTGGTGAGTGTACTGGCGTTTCAAAGCGGGATGGAGCACGAGTTGCGAACCAAAATCCTGGGTGGCACCTCACATTTGAACTTGCTGCGGAAAGCTGATTTACCGATTGAAAATCCATCGGCGCTGATTGAGAAAATTGCTCAGATCCGACATGTCAAATCTGCCGCTGCCACCAGCTATCACACGGTGCTGTTGTCAGGCCCTCAGCATCCGGCGATGGGAATCTTGAAATCGGTTGACCTGACTGGCTCAGTCCAGGGCATTGAGTTGTACCAGACCCTCATTCCAGGTGGAAATATCGGGCATCTGCGTCGGACCAAATATCCAGATGGCAGTGAATTTCCAGGGGTGATCCTTGGCAAACAACTGGCCGAAGACCTCAATGTGCGGGTTGGCGAGGTACTCCAGATTGTCACTCCCGGAGATAAAGGTGATCTGACCCCGGTCGGGATTTTACCGCGCTCGTTTACCTTGAAGGTGGTGGGTCTATTTGAATCCGGACTCTATGAATATGATTCAGCCTGGGGATATATCGCGCTTGAAACCGCCCAGGAACTCACTGGAGAAGCCCAGAGTGCCCGGGTCATCCAAATCATGCTCGATGATATTTATCAGGTCAAAGAAGTTGCCGCCGCCGTCCAAATCATTGCGGGACCTGAGTTTGTCACCAATGACTGGCAGGAACTCAACCAGCCAGCGTTCGCGGCTCTCAATCTGCAACGGCTTGGTTTTGCGGTTGGGATCAGTCTGATTATTCTGGTAGCCGCCCTCAATATTGTTACCACGTTGATTATGCTGGTGGTTGAGAAAAAACGGGACATCGCCATCCTCACGGCAATGGGGGCCACATCAGGCGATATTCTGGTGATTTTTATGATTCAGGGAGTTGTAATTGGTGCGGTGGGCACCCTGGTGGGAGGAATGTGCGGCGCGGTAACGGCTATTGTTGGAGATAAATACCGATTGATTCAGCTTGACCCGCGGACATATTCGATCTCCTATGTTCCGTTTCGGTTCTCAGCCAGTGACACGGTGCTGGTACTCCTGATTGCAATGGGAATTAGCTTTTTTGCGACACTGTACCCGGCCTGGCAAGCCTCACGACTGGATCCGGTTGAAGGAATCAGGCAGGGATGATGAATAAAGAATCCTTTGAGTGATTAGTGGTTAGCAATTAGTGCCTGGTTCCTGGTTCCTGGTTC
>DAOQNB010000227.1:0-7849 GCA_035335845.1 Acidobacteriota bacterium
TTCTTCAGCCCGTCTTCTTCAGCCCGTCTTCTTCAGCCCGTCTTCTTCAGCCCAAAGTCTTCAGCCCAAAAATAATCACCGCACAGGACGCCGGGGACGCAATCTGGGTATCCCATCCCTCTCTCGACTCCGCAAGTTGAGCGATTGCGCCAGCGACGTACTGTGCGGTGAATGTGGTTGGTGTCAAATCAGACTCAGGCAACGGCGGCAACCGTTAACTCGCGACAGTCCGACTGACACAGCAAATTTGAGGTGGTCAACACCTGATTCATTGGCAACTGAACAAACTGGTCGTGAAGGCAGCGAACCACCCGTCCGAGAAACCGTTCCGACGTCGCAATCAAGAATCGCCCATTCGAAAGATCCGGTTGAATCCACTCAGCTTCAGAGAATTCAACTCCTTTGACAGGTTGGGCAGTCACCATTTGACCAATCACAGCCACCAGAGCTTGATGACGCTCAATCTGGAGTGACCCCAATTCACCAAGCATTGCTTCGAGCGCCTGCGTCACCTGATTGGCGGGCAACAGCAAGGTAATGGCGGTCGGAGTGCACACCATGTGTTCTGGGAAGAGCTTTAATTTCGAAAAGAGCGTTGCCAGGGTAGAAAGACTGGAAGTTAGTGCATTGGTGCCTGACAGTAAAACCTGCAACCGCACCAGATTGCGCTGGCAGGCAAGTGATGTCTGTGGCGGATGGGCCGGTCTGGCGCACACCAGTGTTCCAGGCGTTGAAGGGTTCGATGAATTTCGAATCCAAACTGGAATCTCAAGGTCGCGAACCGGGCGCAACGTTTTTGGGTGCAATACTTTGGCCCCTCGGAGCGCCAGTTCTTCAGCCTGGTGATACGAAAGTTCGGGAATCGTCACCGCCTCTGGCACCAGCTTTGGATCCGCCGTCATCACGCCGTCTACATCGGTCCAGATTTCGACCGATTGGGCCCGGAGTGCCGCCCCGATCAATGTGGCGGTGAAATCTGACCCACCACGGCCAAGTGTTGTGGTGGCGCCGGAAAGCGTGGCGCCGACAAAACCTTGAGTGACAGGAACAATGCCTTCAGCAATGAGCGGGAGCAATCGGGCTGTCACCCGCCGGTTGAGTTCCTCAACGAGTGGTGAAGCTTCGGTAAAGTCATCGGTCGTGATCATCACCTGTCGCACATCAAAAACTTCGGCCTGAATCCCGACAACCTGAAGCGCCGCCGTCACCAGGATAGAACTAAGTCGCTCACCAAAAGCCACAATGGCATCCTGATGAATTGGCGTGCAGGCGCCCAAGGTTGCCACCGAGCACAGGAGCAACTCCAGTTCGGCAAATTTGGATTCAAGGAGTGTTTCATATTCCTGCCGAAACAATCGGGCTGCCAGGCAAGGGGCACCACTGGTTAACTCGCCCAGCACCTCTAAATGCCGTACTTCCAGTCGTTTCAATGTTTTTAGAGTTGTAGCGATGGGGGTATCTACGGCTGAGTGAGCCAGCTTTAACAATCCATCAGTCACTCCGGCCAGGGCTGAAACCACCACAACCGGGTGGCAGTCACGCCGACTGGCTACAATTTCAGCCGTGGCCCGAATCGCACGGGCATCTTTGACCGAAGTCCCACCAAATTTCAAAACAACCAGATTGTGTGATGTATGTGTGTGCATATTGAATTCCAAAAGACATCGGGCTGCAAAATCCTCGGGCTGAAGACGTCGGGCTGAAGACGTCGGGCTCAGGGCTGGAGGTTGAAGAATTGGTTCTCTTTCATCCCTCATCCTTCATCCCTCATCCCTTCAATCGCTCTCAGCCCTGAGCCCTGTTTTTTCAGCCCTGTTTTTATCCTCCAGCAATCGCCGGAATAATCGCGACCTCAGCCGTATCTGGAAGCGGTGTGGCTAAGTTATCCAGAAAGCGAATGTCTTCGCCGTTCAGGTACAGATTGATAAAGCGGCGCAACTGGCCAGTTTCATCACACACTCGGGCGCGAAACCCTGGAAACTGGGAGTCGAGCGTGGTAAGCGCCTCGCCAATGGTTGCAGCCTGGAGCTGAATAACTTCTGAACCGCCCGTGAGTTGTCGCAATAACGTTGGAATTAAAATTGATTGAGCCATGATGTCGTGTCCTTTCTGAAATACAGGGCAGAAAACAACGGGCTCAGGGCTTAGGGCTGAAGACAACGGGCTCAGGGTATGAAACCCGTTTTCTTCCGCCCCGAGCTTGCGAGCCTTCAGCCCCAAGCCCTGAGCCCATGTTTTCAGCTCCAGTTCATGCGCCAGCGGTTGCATAAGCCGGTTGAGTTGAAAATTCCTGTTCGAGCACGTCTTGAAACTCGCGCAGTGACGGAGAGATCACCAGCGGCGTGGTCAACGGAAGCGCTTCCTGGGTTTTGAGACCATTTCCAGTGATCGTGATAACCGTAACTCCGTTTCGATTGAGCTTGCCCGTGGCCACCAGTTTTCGAGCGACGGCAACCGTTACGCCGCCTGCTGTTTCGGTGAAAATCCCTTCGGTTTCAGCCAGCAACTGAATGCCGTCAATGATTTCCTGATCGGTGACATCTTCCCCGCATCCACCGCTTTGCTGGATCACATTTGCGGCAAAATAGCCATCTGCCGGATTTCCAATTGCCAGCGATTTGGCGATGGTTTTTGGTTTCACCGGGCGGATAATATTTGTGCCCTGTTTCGTGGCGCTTACAATTGGGTTACACCCGGCGGCCTGGGCACCATACAAACGGGTTTTGACTTCTCCATCAAGTAACCCAAGCAGTTCCAGTTCCTTAAACCCTTTATGAATCTTGGTAATGAGCGACCCACCCGCCATTGGAACAATCACCGCATCGGGCGCGCGCCAGCCGAGTTGCTCGGCAATTTCATACCCGACCGACTTTGAACCTTCGCCATAAAATGGACGCAAATTGACGTTGACGAGTCCCCAATTGTAACGATCCGCAATCTGGCTGCAGACGCGATTGACATCGTCATAGGTGCCGCGCACGGCGATGACATTGGCGCCAAAGACCGAAGTCGCTGTAATTTTCGATTGTTCCAGATCCCAGGGAATTAAAACATACGCTGGAAGACCCGCCGCCGCCGCGTTAGCTGCCACGGAGTTGGCCAGATTCCCGGTCGAAGCACACCCCACCGCCGACAGCCCAAACTCTTTGGCTTTGTTGATGGCCACGGCGGTCACCCGGTCTTTGAAGGACAGCGTTGGGGAATTCACACTATCATTTTTGAGGTACAATTCTTTCAATCCAAGCGCTTCGCCCAGACGTTTGGCCCGGACCAGTGGAGTCCACCCGGTACTGAGACCGATTTCAGGATCTTGATCGAGCGGGAGCAATTCGCGGTAGCGCCAGATGTTGGTCGGGCGACGTTCAATGGTGGCCCGCGTCAATGACTGGCGAATGGCCTGATAATCATAGGCAACTTCAAGCGGGGCAAAACATTCAGGACAGCCTGCCGTGGGCTGTTTGGCATAGCGTTGGCCGCATTCGCGGCAGGTGAGTCCGGTGACAAAACTCATGGAAATCCTCCTGGAAGTTCTTTGGTTGCACCGAACAGCCGAAAAAAGAAAAACCCCTGTGCGCCGAAACAACAGGCACAGGGGGATAGATCTTTCCTCCGAGCTGTTTAGCAGTTTTTAACGTGGAGCAATTCGCGTAAATCGCCACGTGTGAAATTGAAAAAGAACCAGATTCTTGTGTAGCCCTCAAAAGCAAAAAACCCTGTGCTCAACAAACACAGGGCAATCAGAACTTTTTGGCCGGTGCTGTTTAGCAGTTTTTAACGTGGTGCAATTCGCTTTAAATCGCCACGGGTAAATCTGGAAGCTGCAAAATACCGGGTGAATTTTGGCTTGTCAACAAAAAAATTCTGGTCCTTGGTACCTGGTGCTTGGTGCCTGGCTCTTGGTTCTTCTTCGAAAATATTGATTCCTAAGGACGGGTCCCCATAAAAAAGGGAGGAAAAAAGATCTGATGCCCTACCGCCCGCAGGGCGATGGAGAGTAGCCGGTGGTCGCGCGGCTTTGGGCGCTACCACCGGATCACTGCCCCATCCGGGCGAAAACCGATTTGATTCGATCAAAGAACCGAATTCCATCCCTCATTTATGGGGATTTGTACCAAGCACCAAGCACCAAGCACCAGTTCTCCCTCACTTACCGAATCACACTGAAATTCTGGTTGCTGAAATCAGTGGCACTGGCAGTGGTGGTGCTGGTGATTTTGATTTTGTAGTCACTCCCAGCGGCCAGGGTTGAAGGAACCAGCCAGCTCAGGCTCCCAGCCCCATTGGTGCCAATCGCCACACCGGCACTGATGATCTGTTTGAACACTCCGCCTTTGTAGAGTTCAACTTTGACCTTGGCCCCTGGATTTCCCGTGAAACTCCAGAGAATTTGTTGCTGAGTCCGGGGTTTCCATTTTTCGCCACCGTTGGGCGTCACGACCTGGATGGTGGCATTCACCGGCACGCTTCCCAGTGAGAAAGTGTTGTTACTGACATCACTGATGGTCGAGAACGAGGTGCTGGTGATTTTTACCGTGTAGTCATTTCCAGGCAATTCAGCAGAGGAAATATCCCAGTCAAATGAACCACTTCCATTACTTCCAACTGGAGCTGCCGCTGCTATAACTTGTCGAAGAATTCCGTTTTTGAACAATTCAACTTTAACCGCGCTCCCCGGATTATCGCTGTAGGCCCAGCGGACCGTTTGCCGGGTGTTGAGTGCCCACGATTCCCCACCGTTGGGTGTTGTCACCGTGAGTGTCGCAGTGTTTGGCCCACTGAGGGTAAACGTTGCGTCACTTACATCTTGAACGGTGGAATTTGATGGGTGACTCACCCGAATCTGGTAGTCGTTTCCAGGTGTGACATTCGTTGGAATCACCCAGGAAAAGGTGCTGATTCCACTGCTTCCAGTTGAAGTTGAAGCCGAAATCACCTGCTGAAATGCTCCATTACGCATCAGTTCCAATCGGACCGCTGTTTCCAGGTAGTCAGTGGTCGTGGTCCAGACAATTTGAACCGCAGTTCCCGCTATCAGTGTTTCCCCTCCGTTGGGTGCTGCCAGGGTAAGCGATGGAAGGGTTCCCCCTGGCCCACGGAAATTTGCGGCAATCGGTGCGGTCTGGTTGATCGTTTGGGCATTGTCGGTCTGGTTGACGATACCAGTCGGTAAGTTTTGAAAGGTCAGATTTGGATTTGAAAACCCGGCGTACATCGGGCACTGGCACCCGTTGTCATAGGCCATCACCGTCCGATAGATACCTGAATAATACTGACCGTAGGAAAATGGATAAGCTCCCTGCTCAGTTGTATTTGCCACATCGTGATGACAGCCGAGATTGTGGCCGACTTCGTGGGCCAGCACATAGTAACTGGATGCGTAGTACCAGCAAACAACCGAAAACGCATAGGCTTCAAAGGCGGGACCGATGTTTCCGGATTGCATCAAGTAGCCTCGGCCACCCAGCGACGTGTTATTCACCAGCATTGAAACCAGGTCTGCCTGACAGGCATTGCGTCTGGCAGCAACCGTGGGGTCAGTTCGTACCCATTCCAGCATCTGGAAAAAGTCAGGTGTTTCCGCATAGTTCACCTCCGTTGCCTGAACCAGCCGCAGCCGGGCAGTCACCTGACTGTTGAGATAGGCGGTGTTGGCGGCATCTACGGCATTTTGAACCTGAGCCAGCATTTGGGCGGTTCCTCCGGCGGCAACTCTGGCCTGGGTCGTGTAGACGATCATGATGTCGAGTGTGGAGACCGATGGCGTTGAGGCCCGTGTCGGACGAGCCGTTTCGTTTGTCAGGAGCGGCACCTCAACGGTTGGGGTTCCACCACAGGTTGGTGCTGCTTGCGGATCAAGTTTCTTCAGGATGGATATATGTGGAACCTCAGTTGGAACAATGGTATACAAGGTGGTTGGTGATTGAATCACCCCGGCGCAATAGCCATCAACCCAGGTCAAAGTGATATCGCCACCATCCTGCGGAAACTTCCCGCGCCAGGTGAAATTGGTCTGGTTGCGAATTTCAAAGCCGGTCCCAATGGCTTCAAGTTCCTCGTTGATCAAAGGAACCTGCACTGACTTTGATTGCAGGCGTAACAGGGTGTCACCGTTGATGGAAAGCCGTTGAGCCGGATCTTCACTCTTTAGAAAAGCGCGTACATCCTGATTTGGCTCAGCCCGTGAAAAGAGTGCTGGTGAAGCCTGTTGGGCAGAGATCCCAGATGAAAAGCCATTGATCACGAGTAAGCCAGCTATAATCAACCAGTAATTGAATGTTGAAAATATTGGAAACGAAATTCGGTTTGTATTAAATCCGGTCTGCATTGTACCCTCCAAAAGTAGTCATAAGTTAAACTGACTCCCTGGATGGCAAGCGATATGCCGTACAAAGTAACGAAAGAAAAAACTCCGACAATTCTTTATTTTCCAAACAAAGAATTACTGCATCCTGCGCCGGTGAACAGCTAACACATTTATTTAAAAAAGTTAACACATCGCAGGCTGTAATCCACTGACTACAGTCCAGTATTATTTACATTGAATTCACAAAAGTGATTTCCTATCAAATTGAAATAAAACGAAAGTAAAATAAAATAGAAATTCTTTGGAGTGCGGGGACTTGTCACCGCTTTTCAAAGCTGCAACAAGTTGCAGCACTCCAAAGAAATATTTATCTGAATGGCGATCTATGATGTGGCGTTTGATGCACGAATAAAATGTAAGTGGTGCGTCTTCCGCTCTGTCAGGTAAGAGGCTATAACGTGAGTCACTTAATTTTTAAATTCGCATACGAACGGAGTGATGGAATATGGAAACGACGTACTGGCATCAAAAGTGGGAAAAAAATGATATCGCATTCCACACAGAGACAGCCAACCCGCTGCTGGTGCAATATTTTGACGAGCTTTCTTTGGCGAAAGGCAGCCGCGTCTTTCTCCCACTGTGCGGCAAGACGCTCGATATTGCCTGGCTGTTGTCTCAAGGATATTGCGTTGCTGGCGCCGAGTTGAGCAAACTGGCCATTGAGCAATTATTTGCCGGGCTTGGAGTCGAACCAGAACTATCGAGAATTGGCGAAATGGACCACTATCGCGCCCAAAATATTGACATCTTCGGTGGCGATATTTTTGAGTTGTCCAGCCAGATACCTGGCCCGGTGGATGCGACTTATGACCGGGCAGCTTTGGTGGCGCTCCCTGAAGAAATTCGAAAGCGCTACACGGCGCACATCCTGGAGATCACGGATAAAGCGCCTCAACTGCTCATTTGTTATGAGTATGACCAAAGCGTAATGCCCGGTCCTCCGTTTTCAATCAGTGATAAAGAAGTACATCAACACTATCAAGACACTTATGAAATAACTTTCCTTGCCCGAACAGATGTTCCTGGTGGCCTGAAAGGTATCTGCGCCGCACAAGAAAAGGTTTGGTTGCTTTCAAGGGCATAAACACCAGGATTAAGGAAAAGAATCGCCTGGGGTGGCGATGCACCCCAGGCGATGGGTCTTGTAACGGCTTGCGACTGCTTCAAGAAATAGTTTCTTGCTCACCTGGTCTTACCGGGCGGAAACCCAGCATTTTTCCTACCGCGTAATGCTGAAGTTTTGATCGCTCAGATCAGTGATGGCGGTGCTGGTCGTACTCGTGATCTTGATTTTATAATCCGTCCCAGCCGCCAGTGTTGAGGGCAAGAGCCAGTTGAAGGCCCCGGCGCCGTTACTCCCAAGCGTGGCACCCGCACTAATAACCTGTTTGAAGGCACCGCCTTTATAGAGTTCGATCTTGACTTTTGTGCCTGGATTTCCAGTGTAACTCCAGGTAATGGCCTGGCGCGTTCGCGTTTTCCACG
>DAOQNB010000228.1:0-7835 GCA_035335845.1 Acidobacteriota bacterium
AATGAAGAATTGAGAATGAAGAATTGAGAATGAAGAATTGAGAATGAAGAATGAAAAATGAAGAACCCAAACCAGATCCGCTCAAGCAAAAGGCCCAGTTGCGAAAATATCATCTGGCGCTGAGCCGAACCCTCGAATCAATTACCGGCAAAACTGTGCCCGATGAAGCCGCTTTTCGAGAATTGGAAACTTATAGCCAGGGATGGCACAAAATCGGATTGCTGGCGATTGCGATTTGGGAACAGGAAGCCTTCCACCCACAGGCCTTTGAAGCCCACCCAGGTTGGGAAGCCGCCGCGAACACAACGTTTGAATTTCTGGTCGAGCACTGCTCCAACTGTGGTGTCAAGCAGGTAGATTTGAAAACCGTGATTTTTTGTCCGCCTTGCCGCCGAACGGTGAGTGAAGAGCAGTTTCAATCTGTGATGGACGGACCCGTTGCCCAGGAGGTTCTGGCTTTTGCCGAGGAATTACTGGCGCTGGAAAGTGAGTCTGATGACGCGTCAGGGTCGAGTTTTATTTCCTGAAAACGAAGGAATGGCGAATTTCCTGTTTATTTCCCCAACACCTGGAGTGCTTCAAGCGCCTGATCAAGATGTGCTCGGGTGTGGGTGGCCATCACGGTCAGGCGGAGGCGGCAGGTCCCAGCCGGAACGGTTGGCGGGCGGATGCCCTGGGCAAAAATCCCTCGGGTTTTGAGAAACTCCATGGCCTGCATTGTTTGTGTTTCATCCCCAAGCACAACCGGATAAATTGGTGCTTCCGGCACGGTTTGCAGCAATCCCAATTCACACAGTCCGGTTCCAAAGTAGTGCATTGCCTGATGCAGACGGCAGAGGTGGTCGGGTTCGGCCTGAATTAAATTCAGGGCTTCAATCGCAGCAGCGACAGGTGCTGGTGGCAGGCCAGTGGTAAAAATAAAAGATCGTGCCCGATTGATGAGCAGTTCAATAAATGGTTCTGGTGCAACCACATAGGCGCCAAAACTCCCCAGTGCCTTTCCCAGGGTTCCCATTTGAAGTTCAACTCGATCCGTCAGGCCAAGCTGGTTGACCAGCCCGCGCCCCTGTTCGCCTAAAACCCCGGTTCCGTGAGCTTCATCAACCATGACCCAGGCGTTGTGGCGCGAGGCCAGTTCCACAATCTCAGTCAGTGGGGCCGTGTCACCATCCATGGAAAAGACGGAATCTGTCACAATCAGCTTGCGTCTGGCTGAGGTGTGATTTTCCAATTTGACAGCCAGATCCGTCATATCTCGATGGGCATACACAACGGTTCGAGCACGACTTAACCGACTCCCATCAATAATGCTGGCGTGATTGAGCGCATCGGAAAAGATGACATCGCCTTCCTGCATCAAGGCGGGAATGATCCCGGTGTTGGCGTGGTATCCACTGTTAAAGAGCAGGGCCCGAACCGGTGATGACTGACTTCCTTTAAATCTGGCCAGGCTGGCTTCAAGTTGTTGATGGAGTTCAAGATTACCGCAAATTGATCGGCTGGCGGTGCTGCCTGTACCCCAGCGTTGGGTGGCGGCTTCAGCGGCAATTTTCAAGTGGGGATGAGTGGCGAGTCCGAGGTAATTATTGCTTGAAAAATTCAGCAGGCGTGTGCCGTCAATGATGATTTCGGCTTCGGGGGGGCTACTGACCGTGCGCAGTGACCGATACCGCCCTTGCTGGCGGATACTGGAAAGTTCGTCGTGGAGGGACTGGATATTGCGCATTTTGGGGTTGAGGGTTCCTTAAAATACACACTTACAAAGTCAGATGCTCTCTCCATTTTCAAGGTGTTCGGCAATGACTCGAAATGCAAGTGCCTGAACTTTGATCCGTGCCTGATCTTGTGTTTCACCATAGGCAAGGACTCCTGGTAGTTCAATCACTTCGGCAATCCAACGTCCGTCCGTTTCTCGCTCAGTTTCAATTGTGTAATTGATCAACATGGTCAGGCTCCTGCTTCACCATCCGTTGTCAGCAGGCCATAAATGACCTGCCTCAATTCAACCACCGGTGCGGCTGCGAAAACCAAAAACAACCTGTATTCGAAAACTCTGAACTCTGAACTCTGAACCCTGAACCCTGAACCCTGATTTCCCTATATTCCAACCGCTGTCCCAAGTGACGTTCGCCAGATGTGCTCAAGCTCGGCCACGGGCTCATCCAGGTACGGGGTGCCATCAATTGTGACCTTCAGATGGGTTCCACCAAGGACCCCAAGCTGGGTGCAGGGCAGGGAATGTTCAGCCGCCAGGGCCAGAAATTTGTCCAACTGCGCTGCCTGAACCGTGACCAGCATGCGGGATGGCGTTTCGCCAAACAACAGCCCGGCAATCGAAAGATCGGCCAGCGCGCCTTCGCGTTTCATCTCAAGTGCCATCCCAAGGGCTGAGCGGCCATGCAGTGAAAAACTCAGTTCGGCCAGTGCCACGAGCAATCCGCCATCTGAGAGGTCATGAGCACCGGAGTGCAAACCTTTCACCGCTGATTCAAGCACTACGGAATGCAATTTTTGTTCACGGTCATACTCAAGCTGGGGCAAAGGCCCGACCACCTGACCGGTCTGGCGTTCCAGAAATTCGGTGGCACCCAGTTCTTCAAATGAAGCTCCGAGCAGCAGCACCACATCTCCAGATTGCACCGTTGTGTTTGAGATGAGATAGCGAATATCTTCAATCAGGCCAACACTTCCAATCACGGGAGTTGGATAGATTCCCCGGCCTTCGGTTTCGTTATAGAGGCTCACATTGCCACTCACAACCGGAGTTTCAAAGATGCGGGCTGCAACGCCCATCCCGGCGACGGCTTCGCGAAAGGCCCACATCACTTCGGGGCGTTCGGGGGAGGCAAAATTGAGGCAGTTGGTGAGTCCGATTGGTTTGGCCCCAGCCGTGACGAGGTTCCGGCAGCTTTCCGCCACCAGGAGTTCGGCGCCGCGATGGGGATCAATCGCACAATACCGGCCATTGCCGTCGAGCGAAATGGCAATGGCTTTCCGGGTTTCCTTCACCCGCACCACTGACGCATCCGCACCAGGGAGAATCACGGTGTTGGTGCGAACCATATGGTCATACTGCTGATAAACCCATTCACGGGAGGACAGGTTCAAGGAACCAAGCATCGTTCGCAGGGTGCTGGCCACGGCATTGGGCGACAGGTTGCGGGCGGCTGGCGGTAAAACTTCATCGAGTACAGCCTGTTCATTGCGAAGTCGTTCAACCAGTGGAAGTTCCATTCCGGCTGGCGCGGCACAGGGACGCTGATAGCGGGGGGCTTCGTCTGTGAGGTAGGTATTTGGAATGTCAGCCACGATTTCGCCAAAGTGGCGAACGCGCATCACTGGTTCCTGAATCACGTGGCCGATGATGACGGCTGAGAGTTCCCAGCGGGCAAAAATTTCCTGGACTTCCCGTTCCCGACCTGGTGCCGCCACCAGCAGCATGCGTTCCTGTGATTCCGAGAGCAGGATTTCATACGGCGTCATCCCGGTTTCACGCTGTGGCACGAGCGCCACGTCAATATCAATTCCATTGCCAGCACGGGCGCCCATTTCACAGCTTGACGACGTCAGACCTGCCGCGCCCATATCCTGGATGCCCACCACACAGCCCGCCCGCATGGCTTCAAGACAGGCTTCGAGCAACAATTTTTCGCAGAACGGATCACCCACCTGGACGGTCGGACGCTTGGAAAGAGCTTCGTCATCAAATTCAGCCGAGGCCATAGTGGCGCCGTGAATGCCATCACGACCGGTTTTCGCACCGACATAGAGGACCGAATTGCTGATGCCTTTGGCACGACCGAAAAAGATCTGATCTTCGCGAACCAGACCCAGGGCAAACGCATTGACGAGTGGATTCGGGGAATAGCAGTCAGCAAAGTAGACTTCGCCGCCAATCGTCGGGCAGCCAAAAGCATTGCCATAGTGGCCAATACCGCGCACGACGCCGTTGAAGATGGCTCGGTTCCGTGGGCCATATTGCGGGTCATCGAGCCGACCAAACCGGAGTGAATTGAGCAGGGCCACCGGGCGAGCCCCCATGGTGAAAATATCGCGCAGGATGCCTCCCACGCCGGTGGCCGCCCCTTGAAACGGCTCGATAAATGATGGGTGATTGTGGGATTCGATTTTGAACGCAATACACCAGCCTTCACCGATATTGATGACCCCGGCGTTTTCGCCTGGTCCCTGAACGACACGTTCGCCAGTGGTCGGCAGGTTCTTCAAGTAGATGCGAGATGACTTGTAGGAACAATGCTCTGACCACATAACGGAAAAAATGCCCAGTTCAACCAGATTAGGAGTGCGGCCAAGCAGGGCAACGATATGGTCAAATTCAGATGGGGTGATACCGTGAGCGGCGATGACTTCTGCCGTGAGAGGAGATGAGGCTGACATAGGTGTTGAATGCTCCGCAAAGTGAGGGTCCGAAAAACCTGCCAGTGTAGGGGAAGATCGTCTGGTTGACAATGCACTCAGGCACGTTGACATTTTTTCGATTGAAATTTAGATTGTCAGGTCACGTCTGAGGCGCACACCGTGCCTGTAAGTTCAACCCTGATTTTTGCCGTTCTCGTTCCAAATCAATGCCAACTTCACGTCAACACAACTGGTTTGACCTGGTTCTCTCCCTTGGGAGCAAGCCAGCGGCCTGTCTGTTGCTTTTGGTTGCCATTCAGTGGGGCGGATTACAACTGCACATTTTTACCCACTCAACGGGTACCCACCGTGGGTATAGTGTCGAATTTTGTTCAGTCAGTGAACTTTCATCCAGGGCAGGTACTTCATCACACCGACCGTGTGAGACCCTGGCCCCTCAGACCAGTTCTGATTCCTGGTTGACGGAACCAGAATCTGATCAACCAGCCCCATCGCTGACAAGTCAGTGCCCGCTGTGTATTCTAGCTCTGGAATTGCACAATCTGAGTCCACCAGACACCTGTACCCCCTGTCTGGAGATTTTGGCTGATGTTCAGCATCGTCTGGTGGCACTGTCGGTTTATTCTCACCTCTTAGCCTCACTCCAAAGCTCACGTGCCCCGCCCACGTTCACTGTGGGATAAGGGCTCTTTCTTGACTTACCCTGAAGAAATAACCTGCTTGAACGGACAGAATTCAAGCCGCTGCCTGTTGTCTATCTGACGGCAAGCGACGGCGTGAACGCTGTGCCTGACTCATTCCGCATGGATTTTTCAGGTGCTCAAAAAGAGACGCCTGTCTCCTCCTCGCCAGTTACCTCTTTAGTTCATCACAATAACTTTCCTTTTTTCTGTAACTTGAGGAGTCATACCCATGGTTTCGATGGAATCATTTTTTCGATCACTGGCTGGTTGTGCGTTAAGTGTGCTTCTGATTCTGACGCTTGGTTCGGGTGTCGTCAGCGCCAATTCTGGATCATCAACGTCGGGTGTCATTCGTGGAAAAGTCCTGGATGCCACTGGTGCCCCGATTGCGGGTGCCACAATCACGCTCAGTAACCCGGTCAGCGGCTATACCAAACAAACCCAAACGGATAGCAATGGCAGTTATACGTTTTTCAACGTGCCGTTTAATCCATACACGATCAAGGCGGAGGCCGCGAGTTTTTCCCCAACGGCGGAAAGTATTGAAGTTCGGTCTCCAATGGCGATGGAATTTAACCTGTCGCTGGCCGTTGGTGCCACTTCAGATGTGATAACAGTCAGTGCTGACACACAATCAATCCTGGAGACTGAATCGGCAACCACTCATGTTGACATTGATAAGTCATTGATTCAGCGGTTTCCGGCTTCAACCGCCACGCGTGGAATGGAAAGCATCATTTTGTCTACACCGGGCTTTATGGCGGATGAAAATGGACGCTTTCACTTCCGAGGCTCGCATGGTCAGGTGACCTATGTCGTGGATGGCGTGCCGGTCAGTGACCAACTCAACCTGACGTTTTCAAACAGCCTGGATCCCAACAACGTCGAATCAATGGAAGTGATCACCGGCAACATGCTGCCTGAGTTTGGCGGGCGAAATGCCGCCGTGATCAACGTCACCAGCCGGTCAGCACTTGGATCAGCGCGAAAATTCTTTGGAAACCTGACGCTTGGTGGCGCCCGATTTAGCACCGGCGAAATCAACGCCCAGTTTGGAGGCTCGATCAGCGATAAATTCGGCTATTTTGTGAGCCTGGGTGCCACTCGCAGCAACCGGTTTTCTGATCCAGTGAACTTTGAAAACCTCAACAACACCGGCAACACCCAGCGGTCATCGGTCAGGTTTGACTACGCGGCCACTCCAAACGATTTCTTGCGGTTGTCGCTGGGGGCGGGTCGAACCGAGCGGGCGATTCCGAATTTGTTTTCACAACACGCCGCCGGGCAAAATCAGAACACACTGAACAAAGATTTCTCGATCAACTTCACCTGGCAGCACACGTTTAACAACAAAGTCTCAACCGACATTACCCCATATTTTCGCACCAGCTCGGCTCAACTCCTTGAGTTGACACCGTTTAGCACTCCACTGAGCGCCCAGCAGGATCGTCATTTGAGCAACTATGGTCTCAATGCCAGTGTGAGCTATGACGAAGCGATGGGTGAATTCCATAATCACTTCAAAGCCGGGCTGAACTTCTTTGCTTTCCCCGTCAGTGAAAATTTCAACTTTGCGATCACCGATCCAAACTTTAATGCACCACCTGAAACTGCTGGTCGGCGGGATGAGGAGGAAGAAAGCACCTTCAATCCCAATTTGGCGCCCTTTGACCTGACCCGTGGCGGCACCCGGTTTCAATTTAGTGACCGCGACAAGGGGAAACAGTATTCGTTCTTTGTTCAGGATTCGGTGACGTATAAAGGATTGACGGTCAATGGTGGTGTTCGGTACGACAATTATCGGTTTAAAGCGATTGAAGATAGCTGGCAGCCGCGTGTAGGAATTGCCTATCACATCAACCAGACCGGAACGGTGTTGCGGGCGGCGTACAACCGAATTTTTATGACGCCGTTTAATGAAAACCTGCTGCTGGCGAGTTCCGATCAGGCTGCCGCGTTGGCACCGCCATTTGTGGTTGAAGCCCAGGGTACCGCCCGGTCAGTCGTTCGCTCGGAACGACAGCATTCATATGAAGTTGGCATTCAGCAGCGTCTGAAAAACCTGCTGCGGTTTGATTTTTCCTACTGGACCAAAGATGGGAGACAGGCGTCAGACAACCTGCAGTTTTTAAACACCGGTGTGGTGTTTCCAGTTGCCTTTGCTTCAAGCAAGCTCCGTGGTGCCGACTTCCGGGTTGATATGCCAAATTATCGCGGGTTTAACGCCTATTGGAGCATTGGTACGGCCCGGGCTGTCTATACGCCGCCATTTACCGGCGGGTTGTTTCTGGACCCCGAAGTTGCCGAACTGGTCAACTCCGGTCCGTTTCGGATTGACCACGATCAGAAAGTTTCTTCCCAGTTTGCCGTCCAGTACACCCACGCCAAACAAGGCTGGTGGCTGGGGTTGATGCAACGCTATGACAGCGGTCTGGTGACCGAAATTGAAAGTGTTGAAGAAATCGCCGAAAACCCTGACCTGGCCTTTGGGTTGGATTTCATCAATCTGGATTCTGATCCAAAACGGGTCAAAGGCCGTTCCGTTTGGAATATTTCGGCTGGCTATGAGCTTTTTCGCAAAGAAACCTATAAAGTCGAACTCCAGGCCCATCTGCTCAACCTGACCAACGAACGTGGCCTGTATAATTTTCTGTCCGTCTTTGGCGGCACACATGTCATCCCTCCACGCACCTATGCGGTGCGGGTAAAGCTCAACTTTTAGGGTTCCGGGTTCCGGGTTCCGGGTTCCGGGTTCCGGGTTCCGGGTTCCGG
>DAOQNB010000229.1:0-7834 GCA_035335845.1 Acidobacteriota bacterium
ACCAAGCACCAAGCACCAAGAACCAAGCACCAAGCACCAAGCACCAAGCACCAAGCACCAAGCACCAAGCACCAAGCACCAGGTATTTTCTTCATTCTTCATTCTTCATTCTTCATTCTTCATTCTTCATTCTTCATTCCAATTCTGCCTTTTTCATTCTACATTCTGCATTCTCAATTCTTCATTCTTCATTCTTCATTCTTCATTCTTCATTCTTCATTCGTCTTAAGGGGTGCGGTTGTGATTCAAGATATCTGTCTGCACGGACAAGTGGGCGAGCACTACGAGTTCTACACGACGATTGTCGGAAGCAATCTCAGCGTCAGGTTTTTTTATGAGGAAAAAACTGATTCGGCAGAGTCCTATGACCGATTTTTCTCAGGCGGAAATGAAATCCGGCTCTATCCTGACCGGCTCGTTCATTATGGGACAGGTGGCTCGATGTGTCCTTATATGTATGCGATTGACCGCCCGGTAAAAGATATTTTGAAACGCGATGTCCGCAATCGCCTGGTGATTTACGGGGTCCGATACGGCGATACGGAAGAACACCTGTCATTTACCACTGAAACCGATGCGACCGAGACCTATGACCGGCTCTTTCGCGACGGACACGCCCTGACCAATTATTTTTTCTTTATTGCGGGCGATATTCAGGGGGGGGTGCGGAGCGCCCAGGAAGTGATTTTGCGATTGGTTGGAAAATTTCTAAAGCGGTACGATCTTTCACAGGATAAAACCGGGGCCAAACTGGCCCGCGAACTCTATCAGGAACTTGGAATCCCCAAATGGACGCTCTTTTTAATGCGGTTGACTGATCGGCGGGCAGAACACTATGCCCAGGTTTTTCGCGATATGCAGCGAACCGGCAAACCAATCAAGACGCTTGACCGGAGCCGCCTGGATCAACTGGCCCAGGAAAACGGAATCAGTTGGGAACAGCAGGAGCGCCTGGAAATTTGTGTCTTAAGTGAGATGGCGGAAAATCAGGATATCATCAATCAGTATGAAGAGACGTTGGTGACCTACTATACCCATAACATCTCTGAAAAGAGTGCGTTACCACGACTCAACCGGTTACGTGCCCTGGCCACCCGACGTCACCTGCCGACCCAGATTTTTGATCGTCTGGATAAGAGCCTGCAACGCCGAGAAGAACCAACCGCGACCGAACCCACTTATGTGACTGAGGTACGCCGTCTGCTGCAAAGCCTCTTTATTGATGGTGCTCCTGAGCCGGTTACTGAACTCTGTGTCAAACTGATGGAGTTGAAACAGCAGGCGGTTGAAAATCGCTCGTTGCTTTTTGAAAAGGCGCTGGACGAACTCAGTCAGGACCTTGAATCCTGGCAGAAGCAAAGCGGAAATGAAGCGGCCATCGAAGCTTTTCACACCATCATCGGCCATTTTGACCGGTTTGATATGGTAAGTGCTGTGCTCAACAGCGTGGCATTTATTGATGATTATGGCCTGACCGAAGAACGGTTATTTGCCCTGGCTCGAAACTGCCTGATTTTTGAGAACATCCAGAAGGGCCTGTTCAATCAATTGTTTTTTGATCCGCTGATGCGCAATCGCTATCTCAACACATATGGTCGGCAGCGCCTGCTGGCCATTCAGCATGGTGTCAATGAACTGGTGAACGGGGAAACCACACCCAAATCGGTTATTGATAATATTGCAGCAATCAACCATCATTTTCGATTACGGCGGGCTATCGAAGGACACGTGCGACAGATTGTGCGCTCGATCCACAAAGCTCCACTCGATAAAAACGAACAGACTTTTTTACGCAACACGGTCAATCGTCAATTAGAGCAGGACGGACTGATTCAAGAGCCAATTCCGGATGAATTGTTTGCGTCAGTGTTGATTGCTTTGCGTGAAGAAGGGTTATACCTTCAGGAGTTGCTTCCGCGCATTATCGAATCCCAAGACCGTCAGTTACGAGATGACTTTCTGGAAAACAGCGGACTGGACCGTTTCCGAATCGAGGAAATGGAGCAGAAATATCTCAAAGAAAAGAACTTGCCGGCCAATACACTGGATTTTCTGGCCGGCGATTAGTGATTTGAGGGTTGAAGAAAACGGGCTGAAGACATTGGGCTAGGGGCTGAGGGCAGAAGACATCGGGTTCAGGGTATTGAACCCGTTTTCTTCAGCCCCGAGCTTGCGAGTCTTCCGCCCTCAGCCCTCAGCCCCAAAAAGGATTTCTCCATGCTTTCATTTGCAAAACAACTGGCCAAAGACGCCGGAAAAATACTGCGCGAACACGTCGGGCGTGATTTTGAAGTCCGCCATAAAGGACAGATTGACCTGGTAACCGAGGTTGATTTGCTTTCGGAAAAGTTTATTCGCGACCAGATTGCCAATCACTATCCAAAACATCAGGTGCTGGCTGAAGAAAGCGGTTTATTTGAGCAGACTTCGCCCTATCGGTGGATCATTGATCCATTGGATGGCACGACGAATTATGCCCACGGGTACCCGTTTTACAGTGTTTCGATTGCGCTCCAGCATGAAAGCCACGTGTTGCTGGGTGTGGTCTATGATCCGGTTCGCGATGAACTCTTTGCGGCGGAACGTGGTCAGGGGGCGACGCTCAATGAACGCGCCATCCGGGTATCAACGGTTGAGCGTCTTGATCAGGCATTGCTGTGTACCGGTTTTCCCTACAATGTGCGCACTTCGCCTAAAATCAACCTGGATCACTTCAGTCGGTTTTTGGATGCAGCCCAGGCTGTCAGGCGCGATGGTTCGGCTGCGCTGGATTTGTGTTATGTTGCGGCGGGCCGGTTTGATGGATTTTGGGAATTGAATCTGGCGCCCTGGGATATGGCCGCTGGCGGGTTGATTGTGACCGAGGCTGGCGGTACGGTAACTCGTTTTGATCACGGGACGTTCGACTGGTATGTCCCCGAAGTTTTGGCCAGTAACGGGTTGATTCACCAGGAAATGAGTGCGGTTCTTGTTCAGAAAGGGACATAAAGGACATAAAGGACGAAAAGGACATAAATTTGAAACCCCTGAACCCGATAAGATGACCGATTGACAAGGTGACAGGGTGATTTTTTTCATCCCTCATCCCTCATCCCTTCCGAAAACCCTGAACCCTGAGTCCCAGACCCTCGAATTATTATGATGCTCTTCGATTTGCACGTCTCCACTGTCATGTCGGGTAACTCGCTGGTTGCGCCAGAAGACTTGATTGATTATGCCCTGGACCTTGGGCTGGCGGGCATTGGGGTTACCGAACGAAATTCCTATACGGCCTCTGAAGTCTGTGTCGAATTTGCCGAAGGCCTGCCACTGCTGGTGCTTCGTGGGTTGGAAATCAATACTGATCTGGGCGAGATGCTCATTTATGGATTGACGGAACTGGATGCTCAGGTTTTTGAGCGACCAGGGAAATGGATTGCCATGGAAGCTGTCGAATATGTGCGCTTTCACGGTGGCATTTGCATTCCGGCCCACCCGTTTGACCCTGATCGCCCAAGCATCGGTGAAAAATTGACCACTTTGCCGGGAATCTTTGCCATCGAAGGTCTGAATGGACGCACGCCGGATTTGAATAACCAGGAGGCCTGCCGGTTTGCCGACATGATGCGGCTGAAAGTGATTGGTGGCAGTGATGCGTTGAATTTAGGCCAGATTGGGCGGTGTGTGACCGAGTTTGAACAACCAATCCGCGATGAAATCGAATTCCTGGAAGAACTTCGGGCCGGGCGCTATACAGCCCGGTATTTCATTCAGCATCCTTCACTGTAGCTGCGGATTGAGGAGGGGAAGCGATGTCAACTGAAGTCAAAAAACGTCGGTACACGCTGGAAGAATATTATGCGCTGGAGCAGAAGTCAGAAGGGCGCTATGAGTTTTGGAACGGTGAAGTCTATGCCATGGCTGGTGCTTCACCTGAACATGAATTGATCTTGGGAAACTTGATTGCCGAATTAAAGCAACGGCTCCGTGGCCGTTCCTGTGTTGTGTATAGTTCAAATCTACGTGTGAAAGTCCCTGAGTTACCTCCCTATCGCTATCCTGATCTCACTGCGCTGTGTGAAACTCCTGAATTTGTGGAAATTGGCGGTGTCAAAACGCTGGTCAACCCGGCATTAATTGTCGAAATTCTTTCCCCTTCGACCGAAGCCTTTGACCGGGGAGATAAATTCACACTGTACAAATCAATTCCGAGTTTTTGTGAATATCTGCTGATTGCCCAACACCGGCCACACGTGTCGCAGTATGTAAAGCAAGCAAACTCAGCCTTCTGGATGTTTCACGAAGTGAATGCTTTGTCAGCCACAGTTGACTTGAAATCAGTGAACTGCACACTTGATGTATCTGAACTGTATCAAGGAGTTGAGTTTAGTACGTCTCAACCGCCATTTCCCATAACCGAATAATCCTGTAAGTCAGTACCACCTGCGTCAGCGGGTGGTACTGACAGGTCCTCTTTTTTTCAAAGTTGTTTCATGGCTAACTTTTTCCCACGCAATGTCATTTTAATCAGTCTCGACACGCTCCGGCACGACTGTATCAGTGCCGAATCGAACCGCTTGTTTTTGGGCGAACTGGCGCCGCTGGTGCAGACACCCAATATTGATCGGCTGGCCGCAGAAGGTGTGCGGTTCTCAAATTGTGTTTCATCCTGTCCGTTGACAACACCTTCGCACGCCGCGATGTTTACCGGAATGTACTGGCCAAAGCACCGCGTTTTTCATCAGTTTGAAACGCCGATGAGTGCGCGGGCGCTCCCACTGGCCGAACGGCTCAAAAAACACAAGTTCTTCACGCTTCAAAACTCGGGCCGGGCGCTTGGGGAAGGGGCAATGTTTGAAAGCAAACACACGGGCCTGCGGCGCGGCTACGAAAAATCGGTGTTTGCGGCTGACCTACAACACCAAACCATCAAGTTCATTACCAAACAAAAAGCTCCGTGGTATTTGTTTTTTCACACGTTCAACGTCCACTGGCCCTATGGTATTACGCCTGAAGCGTTTGACACGCAGCTTGCCAGTGCCTGGAGTTCAGATGACTGGACCCAGGTCCGGCGAACCTACATTGAAAATGCCAATCGTGTGGACGCCCAGATTGGGGACTTGCTGGCGATGCTTGACCAGACCGGTCAGCGTGAGGACACCTTGATTGTTTTGACCGCTGATCACGGTGAAGGACTCAACCGGCGAGTTCCCATGCACGGTGCCGTGAATGGTGGTCTGGACGAAGTGATTCGCGTTCCCTTGATTTTTCACCATCCCCGGTCGCTGAAAGGGAATGTCACGGTTGATGCCCCGGTTCGGACCATAGACATCGTCCCGACGATTCTCAATTTGCTTGGAATTACCGAACCCTATGACCCAGGTTTTGAAATGGTGGATGGCCGCAGTCTCTGGCCATTGATGCGAGGAGAGGTTCTGGCCGAAAAACCAGCCTGTTTTTGTTGCTTCACCTATGACTTTGAAGCAGATCGGCCATTTTTGCGTGGGGTGAGAACTCGGGAGTGGAAGTTAATTCTCAATGATTGCACCGAAAGCGAGATCAACCGCTTTGCTGAGCGCATTCGGACCAAAATGCAATGGCCGCTGAAAGATGAAGTACGACTCGAAGGCATGCGCGACATTCTCAAACGCGAATCATTTGTCGAACTCTATGACTTGCGGCAGGACCCGTTTGAACAAACCAACGTTGCCGAAGCCAACCCCGAAGTCGTGAACCATCTGGTGGCGGAACTGGCTCAGGTTGATCCTGGGGTTCGGATCAATCAACGGTCGTCGAGTTCCCTCAGCAAGGAAGAACTGGACATTCTGAAACAGCAGTTGGTCGATTTGGGATATATGATTTAGGGCTGAAGAAGTCGGGCTGAAGAAGTCGGGCTGAAGAAGTCGGGCTGAAGAAGTCGGGCTGAAGATTCGCAAGCTCAGGGCTGAAGAAAACGGGCTCAGGGTATACAAATCATTTGAATTCAATTGGTTTTTTATCCTCAGATCCAAGCCCTGAGCCCGTTTTCTTCAGCCCGACTTCTTCAGCCCCGAGCTTGCGAGTCTTCAGCCCTGCTTCAGGGCTAATAACTAAAAAGGATCAACCCAAAACAGGTTAGAAACAGCAGGATGATAATTCCAAGCAGGATCAGGGTTGCCAATCCGCTCACAAAGCCAACCATTGCAATGGATTTTGTTTCCTGTGAAAGTTCGCCACGTCGAATGGCGTTTAATTCCATTTTTCCAAGAATCACGGCCACAATGGCCAGCGGGACGCCAAGCCCCCATAAAAGGAGGAGCGGGACCGACAATAAGCCAAGAATCATAGAGGTCGTGGCTCGTGATTTGTTAACGGTCTGTGGCAATGGCGGCGGATACCCTGGGGTTAACTGGTCTGGCGGCGGGGCGATATACGGATTGAGACTTGCCTGGGGTGGTGATTGCGGTGGCTGTGGTCGAGAAGTTGGGAGCAAGGCACCACACTTAAAACAGAGCAGGTTCGTTGGGATTTGTTGGGTTCCACATTTGGGGCAAAAATTTGTCATCCGAATAACTCGAAAAACGTGCGAACTGAGCGCACGCAGAAAGGAAAAAGATCATTTCATGAATAAAGCTGAACTGGTTGAGTTAATTGCACAGGATGCCGAAATCTCAAAGGCAGCAGCCGAGAAAGCACTCAATGCGATCTTAAGTGGTATTGCTGATGGGTTACGCAATGGCAAAGATGTGACGTTGCCGACACTTGGCAGTTTCAAATTGATTACTTATAAACCACGCCGGACGATCAATCCCCAAACCAAACGACCAATGCAGCTTCCAGAGCGGAAATCAGTTCGGTTTGCTGTCAATACCCGGCTCAAAAATGCACTGAACCGGTGATGATTTGGGGCTAAGGGCCTGGGGCTGAAGAAAGCGGGCTGAAGAAAGCGGGCTGAAGAAAACGGGCTAAGGGCTTGGGGCTGAGGGGACAAACCAATTGAATTCAAATAATTTGTATACCATGAGCCTCAAGCCCTCAGCCCAAGGTTTTTCAGCCCCAAGCCCTTAGCCCTTAGCCCGTTTTCTTCAGCCCTCAGCCCCAAGCCCAGGTTCTTCAGCCCTGGTTTTTTCCGCCCCAGGTGTTTACTGGCTGCGCATAATGGTTCGGATTTCACTGCTGTCGGTTTGGACCTGGGAGCGTTGATAGCGGATGAACTTTCGTTTGTACGGAGCTTCATCTGCATTCAGTGATTTCACATAGACCCGGACCGGATAGTGATCTTCAATGACCACGTCAGATATTTCAACCGGGGCATATCCCTCCCGAAACAGAAACACGACATATCCACCCTCAGGCAGTCTGATATGCGACGCCCGGCCTTTGGCATCAGTCTCCAGGATGATGCCTGGTCCTTCCAAAAGCGGACAAATCTCAACTCTCGCTTTTTCAATCGGTTGCTGGGTATGCTGGTCTTTCCATTCGATATGGAACTGACCGTGGCGTGCTGCTCGATTTTGGGCCTGAACTGAGGTAAACAGCGTCGCGACAACAAGGAGACTGCCGATGATCGGCACGTACCGAAGATTCAATCTGAACAAAATGCTCTGGCGGTGCATCGCTCAACCTCCTGGTGGGAAAAACCGGTCCCGCCGACGTCAAAGTGACTGAACGGGTAGGATATGGCCTGGACCGATGACTGTGATTTGGTTGCTGAAAAGCAATTGATACTCAGGTGGAATGAAACACTCGTATTCATCCTGTCTTCGGCGTGGAGACCCGGTCCTTGCTGGACCGGGAGGAAACGCCGCTCCGTCGTTGAATTAAGGTGGTTGTTCTTGCGGTTAACCGCACACAGTTGGTTTTGATGTTGACACTG
>DAOQNB010000230.1:0-7833 GCA_035335845.1 Acidobacteriota bacterium
AAAATACACAAAGAGCCCCAGCCTTGTCAAGAGGTTCCCCGGTCGCCAGCTTTCACATCCAACGGGATACGGGTGCCGTCTTCTCTGACTTTGCCCCCGCCAACGGCGATCACATCGCCTTCCTGGGGTTTTTCTTTCGCTGTGTCCGGGATAATGATCCCACCGCGAATTTGTTCGCCTTCTTCACGGCGTTTGACAATGATGCGATCATAGAGCGGACGAATCTTGCTTGACATAGGCGTTAATGCAATCTCCTTGATTTCATTGAATTTAGCGTATGAGTGTTAGCACTCTCAGTAGGTGACTGCTAAAATACACAAAGAGCCCCAGCCTTGTCAAGAGGTTCCCCGGCTGACTTTTCCGACTTCAACCAGGGTAGAGTCCCCAGTTCCAGGGTTCCCGCCCTGACAGTCAAACACACCTTCGCAGCCACACACTCTCTCTGGTCAGAACTTTCTTATTCGCACTATTTTTCGTTGCCCGAAAACAAAACCAGTTCCCTTTCCGCTAAATAATTGTGTAAGATTGGGCATTCACACTTTGAGAGAAGACCTTACAGCCTTCCCGCCGTTGATGACGGCCCGGCTTTTCACCTACCTGGAAACGATTTGTTGACGACACTTCGCTTGCCCACAGCCACATCCAGGTAACTTCTTGAAAGGGTTCACACTATGAAGATGCTTCACACGCTACGCCCTGGCACCAAAGCCCTGGCACTGATGCTGGGGATCATATGGGTCGGCGCTCTGCTGACACTTCCATCCACTCTAACCTTTCATCTGCCGCCGGTGATGGCGGCTTCACCTCATCAGGAGCTTCAACTCCCAAATGGATTTACACAAACTTTAGTTGCCAGTAACTTTGGGGGATTTCCAACCTGTATGGCCATTGCCCCGGATGGCCGAATCTTTATCTGTCTTCAAAATGGAACTATGCGCCTGGTCAAAAATGGGAGTTTGCTTCCAGACCCTGTTATTGTCTTACCAGTGAATTCCATTGGTGAAAATGGATTGATTGGAATTGCTCTGGACCCGCAATTTACAACCAATCAATTCATTTATGTGCATTACACGGCAACATCCCCAACCCTTCACAATCGTGTGAGTCGGTTTACCCTGGATGGAGACACGATCCTTTCCGGATCCGAAGTTATTTTACTGGAGCTACCAACGATCACGCATAACGCCCATAATGGAGGAGAACTCAATTTTGGACACGATGGAAAACTCTATATCGGTGTTGGCGATAATACTTCATCAGTATTTGCCCAGGGGTTTTCGACTCCGTTTGGCAAAATTCTGCGGATTAACCCTGATGGGAGCATTCCACCTGATAATCCATTTCTTGAAATGACCACTGGGGTCAATCAGGCCATTTGGGCTTATGGGTTACGCAACCCTTTTTCATTTGCCTTTCAACCCGGCAAAGGCCCAATGTATATCAATGATGTCGGTCAGGACTTGTGGGAAGAGATCAACTTAGGAAAAGCAGGTGCCAATTATGGATGGCCGGTCACTGAAGGACCAACCACGGAGCCGTCGTTTACCACACCTGTTGTGGCCTATCCGCATGGCGAAGGACTGACCGCAGGCTGTTCGATTGTGGGAGCAGCCTTTTACAACCCAACAACCGTGCGATTTCCAAGCCAATATGTCGGACGCTTCTTCTTTGGTGATTTATGCAATGGGTGGATTGCATCACTGACACCACAGGGCCAGTTTGTCCATTTCCAATCAGGGTTTATCTACCCGGTAGATGTGGCAGTCAGTTCGGATGGCTTTTTGTACGTACTGGCGGAAGGAGGAACCTCAGGGGCGCTCTATCAAATTGATAATGCAAACTATGGGATGGCCGAGATCATTCAGCCCCCGGTCAACCAATATGTCGGAGTTGGTCAAACAGCAACATTTACGGTTGTGGCCAGCGGGATTGACCTCACGTATCAGTGGCAACGCAATGGAGTAAATATTGCGGGCGCAACCAGTTCGTCGTATACAACGCCACCGGCCCGGACCCAAGACAGTGGGGCCCAATTCCGTTGTCGTGTTTCAAATCAACTCAATGCCGTCACCAGTACTTCAGCCATATTAACTGTGCTCACCACGCCTAAAACAGTTTTTTCCATTGCAGATACCTACGTTCGAAATGGAAGTAATGCCAACCGGAATTTTGGGACGGCCCCAACGCTCATCGTCGAGCAGTCAGCGTCAACCAGCAGTATCCAATATACATATGTGCGGTTTGATTCCAGAGCGATTCAAACGCCAATTGCCTCAGCCAAATTGCGTATCTTTGGGAATCTGTCCAGTTCACTTCAGCGCAATGTTCCGCTTGCCATTTATCCGGTTTCTGATACAACCTGGAGGGAAACCAGTATAACCTGGAATACCCGCCCCCCAGCCGGAACCCTGCCGATCACAAATGTCACCATGCGCGACACAACCAGCCGGTGGTATGAAATTGATGTTTCCCCTTATGTACTGTCAGAAATCCAGGCTGGTCGGCGAGTGTTCAGCTTTATGATTGCCAATACAGCTCCAGCCAAGGTGTTTTCACAGTTTAATTCACGCCAAAATGCCTCGTTTGGGCCTCAACTGGTTGTCATTACACAATAACCTCGGCCTTTCCATCAGGCAGGAAAAAATACCTCGGGTTGAAGGAAGTAGACCAGGCATATTACGCTGCGAAGTGAAGCCAATTTAGAATCCTTCAACCCGCTGTTATCCACTACCCCTTGTTCAGCCTGACACCCGCTGTCAGTCGAGATGTTTCTCCAGAAAAAACTGGAAAAATATAATAATTTTCCGGCATTGTTTTTTCCATCCGGATAACTTCATCTGTATAATCGCGGGTGTCGTGCCTGTCCAGGCACTCAAATTCCCCCAATCATCTTCCCCCTCCCGCACCAGGAATTCGAGGTCCACCCGAAGTCCTGCTAAAGTCATACTCACGTTGTGTGAAATCCCTCGCTTATCGCCATGAAAGGGTGAACCCGATATGTCTCCCTGGAAGTTTGCGTCGCTCCCTCATTGTGCAACCTGGATGTTCTCTGTGGCCGGGTTGTTGATTTTTCTGGTTGGGAACCTGGCCCTGCCCCGTTCACAGGCATCGGCACCGCTTCCGGCTCAAGAAGTAAATCTTCCTGCCAATTTTTCACAGGCGCTGGTGGTCAGTGGTATTTCCAACCCAACCACCATGGATTTTGCTCCAGATGGCCGCCTGTTTGTTTGCCAGCAAAACGGCAACCTCCGGGTCATTAAAGATGATATTTTACTTACCACACCCTTCCTCACGGTGACGGTGAGTTCAGCGGGCGAACGCGGGTTAATTGGCCTTACGTTTGACCCCAATTTTGCCGTCAACCGATTTATTTATGTGTACTACACCGCCACATCGCCCAATATTCACAATCGGATCAGTCGCTTTACCGCCAATGGCGACGTAGTTGTTCCAGGCAGTGAACAGGTGCTGGTTGATTTGCCAGCCACCACCAACACTAACCACAACGGTGGGGCGCTCCATTTCGGGCCGGATGGCAAGTTATATATTGCGGTCGGAGAGGACGGCGTTCCAAGCCGGGCCCAGGATCTGGCGAATCCCTTTGGAAAAATTCTGCGGATCAATGCTGACGGGACGATTCCAACCGATAACCCATTTTTTAACTCAACCACGGGTATTAGCCGGGCCATTTGGGCCTACGGCCTGCGCAATCCATTTACCTTTGGGTTTCAGCCAGGATCAGGCCGGATGTTTATCAATGACGTCGGGCAAAATACCTGGGAAGAAATCAACGACGGCATCGTCGGGTCCAATTATGGGTGGCCCACCACGGAAGGCGCCACCACCAATCCTCTCTTCCGAAGCCCAATCTATGCCTACCCCCATGGAGCAGGTACATTTTCAGGATGCTCAATCATCGGATCTACCTTTTACAACCCAACCACGGTTCGATTTCCACAACAGTATGTCGGGAGCTATTTCTTTGCCGATTACTGCAGCGGCTGGATTAATCGCCTGGATCCTCAAAATGGAAACCAGGTCACAAATTTTCATACTGGATTTAGCTCAGCCGTTGATGTGAGAACCTCTGATGACGGTCGCCTCTATGTGCTCACGCGTGGGAACGGTGGTGCGGTCTATCGCATTGACTATAGTGGACCAACCCAGGCGCCACAAATTACCCAGCAGCCAGCCAGTCAAACCGTAGCGGTGAGCCAGACTGCCACGTTTACAGTGACGGCCAGTGGTCAGCAGTTGAGCTATCAGTGGCAGAAAAACAGTGTCAATATTTCTGGTGCCATCAATGCCAGCTATACCACTCCGGCCACCACGCTCCAGGACAACAATGCCCAATTCCGCTGTGTGGTTTCCAATACTGCTGGCACGGCAACCAGCGACCCGGCCACGTTGACGGTCGTCAACAGCCAGCCACCAGCACCAACCATTGTGACCCCAACCGCTGGAACGCTCTATACCGCAGGTGACACCATTTTCTATTCCGGCACCGCCACCGATCCGGATGAAGGAACGCTGGCCGGGAGTGCCTTTACCTGGTGGGTTGATTTTCATCACGATACCCACACCCATCCCCACGTACTGCCAACCACCGGGTCAACTTCAGGTTCATTTGTTATTCCAACCGGTGGTGAAACGGCCAGCAATGTCTGGTATCGGATCTATTTGAGAGTCACTGATACAACTGGTCTGTCAACCACTGTCTTTCGTGAAATTTTTCCACGAACTGCCACGATCACGCTGGCTTCAAATCCGTCTGGATTGGCGTTGACGCTGGATGGACAACCTGTCACAGCGCCATTCAATTTTGTTGGTGTTGCCGGAATCACACGCACACTCGGGGTGGTCTCACCGCAAACCGTAGGAGGAACACAATATCAGTTTGTTTCCTGGTCAAATGGCGGGGCGGCAACTCAAAACATCTCCACGCCATTGATCAACACAACCTATACTGCCAGCTTCCAGGCGGTGCCACAGTCACCAACCATTACAACCCACCCGGCAAACCAGACCGTTTCAGTTGGACAATCGGCCACCTTCACTGTGGTGGCCACAGGAACACCGTCACCGGGCTATCAATGGCAACGCAACAATGTCAACATTACTGGAGCAACTTCAGCCAGTTACACCCTGGCTTCAACATCCGTGAGTGATAATGGGGCTCAGTTCCGCTGTGTGGTTTCCAATTCGCAGGGTTCAGCCACCAGTAATCAAGCCACATTAACCGTGGTGAGTGGCCCACAGACGTTTGCCATCTCGTCGGATGCGTATGTTCGAAATGGATCATTTGCCAATGCCAATTATGGTCGCGTGAATGCCCTCTATGCCAATAACAGCAATTCGGCTGGTGCCGCACGGGTTTCCTACCTGCAGGTCACGCTCCAAAACGTTTCGCCAACCTTTACCTCAGCCAAACTGAGGGTTTACGGCAGGCTACTCAACTCGCTTCAGCGCAATATCGGAGTCTCAGTCTACCCGGTTACCAGCACCACCTGGCAAGAAACAACCCTCACCTGGAACAATCGCCCGGCGGCGGGTGCCACCGCACTTGGTTCGGCCACAATCGTAAATAACCAGTTCCGGTGGTATGAATTGGACGTGACCAGTTATGTTCGGTCAGAACTCCAGGCCGGACGGTCAACTATCAGTCTAATGCTTGCCATTCCAGTGCTTAACACTAAGACCTATCCCACCTTTAATTCACGGGAAGCCTTGACCAACCGTCCGGAAATTATGGTGACTTTTTAAAATCAGGGTTCCGGGTTCCGGGTTCCGGGTTCCGGGTTTCCGAAATTGAGATGAAAACCAAAACCCCGCACTATCAGCTTTTGATAGTGCGGGGTTTTGGTGTTTTTTCCTGAAATTTTATTCCATTCAACAGAGATTTTTGTCCCTTATGTCCTTTATGTCCTTGCTTTCCCGCTGGTTTTAAACCCGCAGTTTGGCAGCAGCGGCAATCGTATTGAGTGACCCAAATGATGATTGCACCGCCGGGGTCATCCGCCCAAGTTGCACCAACTGGTTGACAGCATTACTGATAGCACCGTCTTTTTCATCGCACACAGCACATCGGGTGCAGGCATCAGCCGCAGGACAGGGTGGCGTGGTCCGCGAAGCCACCGCCCGATTGTATTCCTTGAGCAAGAATTCACGGCTCAGGCCGTTGTCAATCATATCTGAGGCCAGGACTTCATCCACTCCCTTGCGGCGCAAGGTGTAGAAATCAATATCCAGATCCGTCATCCGCAGCGCCTGTTTAAAGTTTCGCAGCCGGTCGTTTTCGATCAGAAATTGTGAGAGTCGCCGATCTCCAAGACTGAGCATGGTCTGTTGATAGGCAATCCGAGATGACATGGCACGCACTTCTACATTTTTGATTTTGGGAAGTTCACGCGTCAGGTACTGGATTTTCTTGTCCAGTTGTTTTTCAGGAATCATCGGCTCCCACTGGAGCGGGGTGTGCGGCTTTGGCACAAACCCGTTGAGCGACACCACCACCCGGCCAACCCGACCAAACCGACGGCCTTCATCAATCATTAACTGCCGGACACGCCGGGTGAGACTCACAATTGCGTCGATATCTTCCTGCTCTTCGGTCGGAAGCCCAACCATCATATAGAGTTTCAGGTTCAGGATACCGCGATTGAAAATGCGCTGACAGATATCCAGGATTTCCTCATCGGTCAGATTCTTGTTAATGGCCCGGCGCAGGCGATAGGACCCGGTTTCCGGGGCCACCGCAATTGTCTGGTCGCAACTTTCAACCAGAGCATCAAGCAATTCATCAGTAATCTGGTCCAGGCGAAGGCTGGAAACCGAAATTCGGTACTCCATGTCACGCAAGCCACCCAGCAACGTCGTGATTTCTGGATGGTCACATACGGCGGTGGCGACCAGGCCAATTTCGTCTGTATGCGGGCGGGCACGTGATGCGCGGTCGAGCAGATTTTCAGCCGCAAACACACGCGGCGGCAAATAACTAAACCCTGCCCAGCAGAACCGGCAGCCCATTGAGCAGCCACGCGAAATTTCCATCATAAACCGGTTGGACATTTCGGTGTGCGGCGTCAGGATGAGCGATTCAGGAACGAAATTGACGTATTCTGGCGCGTCCTTAATTTTTGATTCCTGTTTGCGCATCGCCGCTCGAACCCGGAGGACCCGCCGCGGCGCCCGTCCTTTGGGAACAATGTCTGCAATCGTGCCATCATCGTTGTATTCGACATCATAAAAAGACGGCACATAAAACCCTGGTTCATAGCTCAATCGTTCGAGCAACTCGGCTCGTGACGAAGACTGCTCAATAAATTCAACCAGTTGCGGAACCAGCCCCTCGCCTTCTCCGACACAGACCACATCCACAAAATCAGCAATCGGCTCTGGATTCAAGAACGTAGCCGCGCCGCCGACCACAACGAGCGGGTCACTTTCGCTTCGGTCTTCACGCAAAACCGGGATTCCAGCCAGCCGAAGCATGGTTGGCACATTGAGATAATCGGTTTCAAAGGAGATTGAAAAGGCAAGGACGTCAAATTCGTTGACCGGGGTCTGGGATTCAAGCGTCACCAGCGGCAGGCGTGCACGCTCCATGTCCTCCAAAATATCACGATCCGGCAGAAAGGCACGTTCGCAAGTGACCGTTTCATAGAGGTTAAAGAGCTTGTAAACCGCCTGAAACCCAAGGTTTGACATGGCGATATAATAGGTGTTGGCATAGGCCAGCGCGATGTTTAGCCCCAGGCCAAGTGGCTTGCGCAGGGTGCCGATTTCACTTTTGAGTAACTGCTGGTGATGTTCCCGAACTCGATGAGACATAAA